>JANWXG010000044.1 GCA_025057335.1 bacterium
TGCGCCCATGGCGCGGTGTCAATAAAAGCAAAGGGGGCGTGCGTTCTCGTCAATCTGTCATGCTGAGCGCCAGCGAAGCATCTCCTTGTAGCAAGCGGCTGAGATTCTTCGCTCCGCTCAGAATGACAGTGCGGGTCAGGAGGAGTGGTGTTGGTCGCGACGGAGCGCGACCCTCCACCTGCCCAGGATGACAACGGTATGTAGTGTGTTGCCTGTTGCGGCAACAGGCTTTGACGAATGACTGGCTTTACCACAAACGCATCTATCAGCAAAGGAGGGTTCAGACAGATGAAGGCTCGATGGTTCGTCCTTCTGGCGTTGCCGCTGCTATGGGGGGTGACTGCCAGCGCACAGGACAACCCCGATTCCCCTTGGGGACTGAAAAACGCGGACCTGTTTGCCACCAACTTGCACAGCGTGAACTGGTTGTTCTCCAGCGGCGGCGTGGTGGGCACTCCCGTCAGCCTGGGATCGCAGGTGAACAGACCAGGCGGGCACTACGAAGTTCAGATTATGTTCGATTCGCAGGGCAACCTGTACGTTCGCGGTAGCACCGCACCCAACGCAGAGCCGAACAACAGCGTGCGCATTTACTCGCTCACGCCAGAGGGTGTGCTACGCTGGAGGTCAGACAACCTGTTTGGCAACTTCACCGGTCCTGGTCCGCTCGTAGGACAGAACGCAGTGTATGCTCTGGGATCCGAGTACGGCAAGACAGGCGCAGGTAGCACCCCTGTAGTAGCAGCGCTGGACAAAAACACGGGCGCCACGTTGTGGACGCGCACGCTACCGGAAGGGGAACCGGGCTACGCCGCTACCCTGTTCAACGGCGTGCTGTACGTGGCGACGCGCGACTACCTGCGTTCCACTGGCGAAGAGGACATCCCCACCGTGACCATCTACGCCATCAACGCAGCCAACGGCAACATCCTTCGCCGGTACGACGTGACCGTTTCCCGAACCGGCTGGACAGCGACCCCGCGCACTTCGCTGACCATCGTGCCGAATGCCTTCGGCGCAGGCGCGCATGGGCTGTACTTCACAGTAGACCGCGCCCCAGCAAGACCAGCTGACCCCACTGTGTTTGGTATTAACCTCGCCACAGGCGATTACTGGGCGACCTCGGCGGGCAAGGCGAACCACAGCCACATCATCTACTCGCCCGTGACCAATGAGCTCATTAAGGTCTCGTGGAGCGACTACGGTCAGACCATCGCTACTTTTGACCCGCGCACGGGCGCCATCAAGCATCAGTCCAACTGGAACCCTGTGTCGATAATCGACCCACTGCGCTCTCTGGAAGACCCCAACTCGGTGCTATCGAACAACATCGGCGGGCATGGCTACTGCGACACCGCTGCGCTGCTGCCCGACGGTACGTCGGTGATTACGGCAGGCTTCAACGGAACGGTCGCCCTATACACCCGTGATGCGACGGGAGCGTACACAGGGCGTATCCTCATGCAGGGCGCGTCGTATTGGGGTGAGTACCACAACATGGCGCAGCTGGTCGTGCCTCCCGATGGGCTGCAACCCATCTGGATCACCGCAACCCGCTCCGAACGCTCCGAAACGGGGCAGACAGTGATGGTGGTGGCGGTTGGTGCGCTCACAGGTGAGGTACTGTGGCAGTACGACACGGGGCGAGGTAGCCATGTTGACCTGCGCGGCGGCGCCGTGATAGGGCCCAGCGGCTACGTGTACTACATGACGCCCGACAACGTGCTGCACATCCTTAAGCCCGCGCCCGCGCCGCAGATCGATGGCGTGGTGGAGATGCCCGGCTATGTCGGACCCGTGAACACGGGCAGCGGAGACGGTACCTACACGGCAGCCATCCCGCTCACGCTGGAGTTCCGTCAGCCCGGCACGCAGACCGTGCAGTTCCGCAAGACGGTGGCGCTCAGCGTGAGCAATGGCGTCGCTACCTTCAAGCTGAACAACATCCGGGCAGGTACTTACGACATCGCCGCAAAAGGGTACATCAATTACGTCCTCTGGAACAATGTTGCGCGGACGTTCCGGTTTAGCCGAACTATCCGTGCGCTGGTACCGAACGTGACGGTGCCCGCGAATGGCACAGGCAGCGTGACGGTAAACCTGACGCTGTTCGCTGGCGACGCCGACGGCGACAACGAGGTCTCGCTGCTGGACTTCGGCTTGCTGCTGCCAGCATTCGGCACCGCGCGCGGAGGCAGCGGCTGGAGCCAGACGCTGGACTTCGACGGCGACGAGGAGGTCTCGCTGTTGGACTTCGGCGTGCTGCTGCAGAACTTCGGTCTGGTCGGCGAGGAGTAGGCTTCGCTGCGCATCCCCTCTCCCGACGGGTCGGGAGAGGGGTGTTTCCTGCTCTGCGCGAGGGAGGAAATCCCTGAAGAGCCACTAAACTTTTACAATGGAGCAGCCTGCGGTAACGAACATGTTAAGCTTACTGCAGGAAGGTATCTGGTAAGGAGCGAATCTTCGGCAGGAACATCCCGTGTGTTCGCTGTGGCGAATCGCCCCGCGCGAAGCTGGGGCATGATAGATAACATCGTTTCACTGTCACGAAAAGGAGGGTGCAAGATGAAAGGACGGCTCGCTCTACTCGTGTCCCTCGTTGCGCTGTTCCTGCTGATGGTGAGCGCTGCCTGGGGGCAGGCGGACAACCCCGACGGTCCTTGGGCGCTGAAGAACGCCGACATCTACGGTACCAACGTCACTACCGCTCCTTACCTCTTCGGGAGCGGGGGAGTAAGAGTGCGAGAGGTTCCCCTTCCCGCTGGAGTACAGCCTCCGCGTCACGGCTTCCACAGCCAGATTATGTTCGACTCGCGAGGCAACCTCTACTGGCGGGGCAGCAACAACGAGCCCAGCCCCAATCCCAACGAGAGCGTGAGCATCTACTCGCTCGCCCCAGACGGCAGCCTCCGCTGGAAATCGGACAACCTGTTCGGGCACTTTGGTAGCTGGGGCGGTCTCCTGATCGGGCAGCAGAGGGTGTACGCCGTCGGTCGCGAGTTCGGCAAGACGGGCCCGGGTTCGCGCCCTGTGCTGGCGGCGCTGGACAAAAACACTGGAGCTACCCTGTGGATCCGGGAATTGCCGCCAGGACCAAGATACTGGTCCTGCGCCATGGCGCTTGCTAACGGTACACTGTACGTGGCGTCAGAGCCGTGGTTGAAGACTATCGGCGAAGAGGATGTGCCCGTCATTACGGGCATGGCGGTGAACGCTGCTAACGGCACGGTCACCTTCATCAACGACTACCCGCTGCCCGCAGGTATCCCAATTAGTACGGCTATTGCAGGCATCCCCAACCAGTCGTTCACCATCGTGCCTAGTGCGTTTCCGGGAGGTCAGGCAGGCATCTTCTTCAACCTGCGCGCAGGGCAAGCAGGGGTAGAGACCGTCTTCGCCATCAATCTCTCCACGGGCGCGATGCAATGGAAACAGGTGGGGGAGCTGGCGAACCACAACCACCTCATCTACGCGCCAGCCAACCGCGAGCTGTACAAGGTCTCCTGGAGCGACTACGGCTACACCTTCACGGTGTACGACGTAGCGACAGGCGCTATCAAGGGACGCCTCAACACACGCACGGAATCGGTGCTAGACCCCATTGCGCCTTCCGATGGCTCGCCCAACCCTCTGCGCCATGAGGTTGGCGGCCATGGCTGGTGTGACACTGCCTGCCTGCTACCCGACGGCAGGTCCATCATCACCTCGGACTTCAACGGCGTAGTAAGCATCTACTCCAGCGACGGACGCGGCAACCTGAGCCATCGAATCCTGCTTTCTGGTCCGTCGCATTGGGGCGAGATGCACCACTTCGCGCAACTCATCCCTGTGCCTGCGGGACCCGCACCCGGCGGGGTCTGGATAGCGATGACCCGCCACAATGCTGACGACCCTCTGCGCAGCGAGACTGTGCAGGTTATCGCGGTAGACGTGACGACGGGGCAGGTACTGTGGCAGTACGACACGGGCATTTGGGGACCGCTGTGGCACCACTTCTACACCTTTGAGTACGGCGCACGCGCCCCTGTTGCCATCAGCCCCAACG
Organism: bacterium; assembly: GCA_025057335.1. Taxonomy (GTDB): domain Bacteria; phylum Armatimonadota; class HRBIN16; order HRBIN16; family HRBIN16; genus HRBIN16. The sequence goes on from JANWXG010000044.1 coordinate 4,046, forward strand.
GCAGGCTGTACTATGTGCGTCAGAACGCGCTGTACATCATTGAGCCTGCCGAGGCACCGCAAATCGATGGTACAGTGAAGCTGGTCGGCTTCATCGGCTCGCCGAAATACGGTAGCGGAGACGGCGAATGGGTCGTGGCGCCTCCATTGACGCTGGAGTTCCGCCGCCCGGGCACCACCGATGTGGTGTTCCGCAAGAGCATTGCGCTCAACGTGAACACCGCCACTGAATCTGGTGCCGCAGTAGGCGGGTTCAAGCTGAACGGCATTACACCCGGCACGTACGACATCGCCGCCAAGCGCTACATTCAGGAGCGTTTCGGCAGATACTACGAGTTCTCGCGCTGGCTGAGGGCAGTAGCGCGGGACGTGGTGGTACCACCAACAGGCACAGGCAGCGTGTCTGTGGAGCTCGTCCTGTTCAACGCCGACGCCGACAACGATAACGAGGTCTCGCTGCTGGACTTCGGTTTGCTGCTGCAGGCGTTCGGAACCGTACGCGGAGACAGCGGCTGGAGCCAGGCAGTAGACCTCGACGGCGACGAGGAGGTCTCGCTGCTGGACTTCGGCGTGCTGCTACAGAACTTTGGCTTGACCGGCGAGGAGTAGGCTTCGCTGCGCATCCCCCCTCCCGACCCGTCGGGAGAGGGGGAGGTTTCTTTTGCGCTCACCCTATCGCCCCTCTCCTGTTGGGAGAGGGGCTTATCTCTTTGGGGCAAGGTTCCCTGCGAGCCGTCCTCCGTTATACGGAGTGTCAGTCAAGTGGGGCAGAGATTCTTCGCCCTGCTCAGAATGACACAGGTGCAATGACGTGCGCGTCTACCAACATGGCGCGCCTTGGCATCAGAGTACGCACGACACACTCTGTCAGCTTGTGGTGAAGCACGTGAGTGCTTCCCCTTGGCAAACAATATAGACTTCAGAATGGCAGAGATTCCCATTGCCATGCTCAGCGTCAGCGAAGCATCTCTATTGATAGGCGATGAGATTCTTCGCTCCGCTCAGAATGACAGGAGGCGCACTCACGTGCGCTACTACCAACATGGCGCCCGACAGACTGTTTAAGCCCGTAGTGAAGCACGTGAGTGCCTCTCCTTGACAAACAACATAGACTTCAGAATGACAGAAAGGATAAAGGGCAACGGTTCCTGTTGAGTCGTCGCGCAGGAAAAAGCGCACTGAAGTGCACTACTGCAAACGTGAGGGAGTTTGTCGTGAAGAAGGTAAGCGCTTTTTCGGCTCACCAAGAGGTCGCCCTGGCATGCCCGCCCTATAACCTCTGCTGCAACGTGTTTTGCTCCAGATGGGATAACCGTTCTTCAAGGCGTTCCACCTTGTCGCGCAGGGTGTTCAGGGTGTTATCTGAGCTGAGCACAAACTGCGTGTTGTGCTCACGCATCTGCTGAAACTGTTGACGCAGCGCTTCCAGCTCCTTCTTCAGCGCCTCCGTACCCTGCGTCTGCGCTTGCAGACGCATCCGCTCGATTTTCACCTTGTGCGAGTAGTGGCTGATAATCCATATCAGCGGCACGAAGAAGACGAGCAATCCTGCCGAACCTAACAACACTCCGAAGCCAATCGCAATAGCGTCCCATCCGCCAAGCATGACAACTCACCCGCTACAGCCGAACTTGTGTCCCTTGTGTTTCTATCGTGCTCACACGCTGCTCTAGCGTGTCCAGTCGACGCTCGATGCTCTGCAAGGTTTCCTCGAAAGTCAGCGCATACTGCGTGCTGGTTTCGCGCACCTGCGCCAGCTCTTGGCGAATCTGCTCCAGCGCCTTGTCGGTCTTCTCCTGGCGTATCTTCTCCTGCTCGATGCGATAGCGCGTCCACATCGCGAAGAAGGGCGTGCCGAAAATCAACACCACTGTCACTAGCGCAATGAGCTCTCCCATCTCCTCTTCACCCCACGGTGTGCGTCGAGCGCTGCTGCTCCAGCTGGGCGAGGCGCTCTTCCAGCTGTTGCAGGCGGTCTTCGAGGCGTTGCAAGGTCTGCTCCAGCGCCAGGTCGTACTGCACCCCTGTCTCACGCATCTGCTCGATCTGCTGGCGCAGCTCGGCAAGCGCCTTGTCCTCGCGTGCTGCCTCGAGCTTCATCACCTCCAGACGATAACGCATCGAAACAGAGATAATCAGCGCTGCAATGAGCATGATGGGAATGGACAGCAGAGCTAGTTCCAACATTTTCGCCTCACCTGCTCTATCGCTTCGCGCAAGCGAATGCTGCCCGTGTACAACGCCTTGCCGAGGATGGCTCCTTCCACGCCTGCCTCCTGCAGTGCGAACAGGTCGTCTACCGTCGCGATGCCTCCGGAGGCGATGACAGGGATTCCCCCTCGCTCGACCAGCCTGTACATCAATTCGAGGTTCGAGCCTCGGAGCGTGCCATCGCGCGAGATGTCGGTCACGATGACGCGCCGTGCGCCCCGACCCGCCATCTGCTGGATGAGGTCTATCGCATCGATTTCGGTTTGCTCCTGCCAGCCTGCGATAGCAACGTTGCCTCCGCGTACATCTACACCCAGCACTACTCGCTCACCCCACTGACGGAACATGCGCTCGGCGAAGTCGGGATGTGTCACGGCAACGCTCCCCAGGATGACACGAGCAGCGCCTGCCTCGAACGCCTGCTCTATCGCCCGTTCGCTGCGCAGACCGCCCCCGAACTGCACGGAGATGCGTACCGCTTGACAGATGTCTCGCAGTAGAGCCAGCTGCTGAGGCTCCCCCTGGCGCGCTCCGTCTAGATCTACCACGTGTAGCCAGCGCGCCCCCTCGTCCTGCCAGCGCAGAGCAGTCTGCACCGGGTCGTCACTGTACACTGTCTCCTGGTCAAAGCGTCCCTGCAGGAGACGCACGCAGCGTCCACCTCGGAGGTCTATGGCTGGATACAGTTCCATCCTCTCGTATTTGACCCGCTCGCCCACGTAAAGTTTCTCAGAGGTTTGTCGCTCCATCCTGCTTCGCCTGTCGTGTAGGCTTAGCCTACAACGGCGTACCAATACTCTGCCTACCGCAAGCCCTCTGAAGGGTCACACTCCGTCGTGAGCCTCTCTAGTAGTAACCACAATCTGGAGGGTCACGCTCCGTCGTGACCCCGTGTGGACGCGACGGAGCGCGTCCCTCCAGCGTGAACATACGGGCTGGACGCGACGGAGCGCGTCCCTCCAGAGCAAACGTCTGGCAAAGCACTGGAGCGGACACGCCGACGCCTCCCGCCCGTTGTGCGCTGTGCGCACCGTCGGCACTGTCACGGCGGAACATGCTCCTCCTTGCGGTTGAGGCTACACGAAATGATAACATACCGCCGCTGCAGAAGCAAGTAATCAGGGTATGACAGCCATACCTTTGGCTGGAGCACCGTACCCCAGCGTAATCATGTGTATGGATGCGACGGAGCGCGTCCCTCCAGCAGGATGCCACAATCTGGAGGGTCACGCTCCGTCGTGACCCCTTGGTGGACGTCTGAAGAATCACTAGCTCTCCAGGACCGCTGGGTCAAACAGCAACGGGAAGAACTGTCCGCCCATCTTCTCGCCTGCAGGGATGACGGGAACTCCCTCCAGCAGCGGTTCGTTGGAAGCCGACTGAACCCCGTCACGAAAGACGTTAATCACTGTAGCGCGGCGCGGACGGTCGGAACGGTTCACCCCCGAGCCATGTACGACCATCGAGTGATGGAAGGAGCATTCACCTTTCTTCAGCTCCACAGTGACAGGTTTGAACTGCGCCTTCTGCTCTTCGGTCAACACGCTCATGATTGCGTCCATATCGCCTGCCAAGCCCGTGATAGGCAGCAGGTTCCAGCGATGCGAACCGGGCACGTACATCAGCGCGCCGTTCTCCTCAGTGGCGTCGTCCAAACCAATCCAGCAGGTGAGGTGCGCCTCGGGTTGCGTGCGCGTCCAGTACGAGTAGTCCTGATGCCAGGCAACCACTCCTCCTTGCCTAGGTGGCTTGCAGAACAGCTGGTCATGCCAGAAGCGCACCGCCCCGCCCAGCAGTTGCGAGGCGGGCACCGTGAAGGCGGGATGCCACAGGATGTCGTGGAAGCCGGGTGTGATGCGCCACGCTCCCAGCGCGTGGAACAGGATGGTGTTCGGGTCTTTGCTCTCGTTGGAGTGGTACTCGTAGAACAGGTAGTGCCCCGGATGCGAGGGGTTCATCAGGTCTTCCAGCTCCTGCCGTAGCTGTTCCACCTGCTCGTCAGTGAGGATGCGGATGCCGGGCAGGTAGCCGTTCTCATGGAAGAAAGCGATTTGCTCCTCGCTGAGGCGGTATTGTTGCCACTCCTCGCGCGTCGTCGGCATGCGGAACAGGTTGCCAATGGGATGATGGTACCGGGACAGGTCCTCTACCATTTTGCGCCTCCTCTATGCTTTTCGATATTTTATATGGCTAGGAACAAGAGTGTCAAAGGTCGGTACGCAGGAACGCTTAGCGCATGCTGAGAATCAGCTTGGCTAAATCTATCGCGTTGTATCAGGAGGAGCATGTGATGCAATTCCAGCCGTTCGAGGACTCCCGTGTTCTGTTAGGGCAGCCTGAGGCGCTGCGAGAACAGATGCAAGAGACAGGCTACTTGTTTATCTCCGGTCTGATTCCCGAAGAGGAGGCAGGTGCACTCTACGAGTCCATCATGCGTATCTGTCGGGAACAGGGCTGGGCGGACGAGCAAAACCTGGCTCTAGGAGAGCCCCGTCTGGAGGGGCACGAAGGCTGGTGGGAGGTTTACGACCGTGTGCAGTGCCTGGAGGAGTTTCACGCCCTGGCGCATCATCCGAATATCCTGCGAGTCATTGAAGCCATCGTACAGGAGCCAGTGCTGGTGCATCCGCGCAACATTGCCCGCATCACGTTCCCTGCCACAGCGCACTACACTACCCCGCCCCACCAGGACTACCCGCTGATTCAGGGCACTCCCGACACGTACACCGTGTGGATACCCCTGTCCGACTGCCCGATTGAGCTGGGAGGACTGGCGATTCTGCCCGGTTCTCACAAGGCGGGGTTACTGCCCGTGCATCGCGCTAGCGGACCAGGCGGCTTGAGTGTGGATACCAGCCGCTGGGGTGATTCGTGGTTAGCGCAAGATATGCGCGCAGGCGACGCGCTCATCTTCCACAGCTACACCGTGCATCGCGCGCTAGTGAACGTGAGCCAGCGTCGGTTGCGCGTGTCGGTAGACTACCGCTATCAGGGAGTCTCCCAACCGATTGTGGAGGATTCGTTGCGCCCGCACTACGAACGTCTCACGTGGGAACAGGTGTATCGCGGCTGGCAGCGGCAAGACCTTCAGTATTACTGGAAGCGGTTCTCACTGAACATCGTACCTCGCGACTTTAGCATCATGCAGCCAGAGGAGGAATACCAGTAGGGCGCAGGCACTTCCTGTAGCCAGTGATGCGCGAGCGGGGTATGTCATGGATGAGCAGTTACTACAACCAGAGGAAGCCTCTTACGGCGGCAGACCTTGCGTGGCGTAGACACATTGCTGGGGATATAGGGTAGCAGTGACCGTAGCCCTGCTACCACACGGCGTGTAGCCGAGTTTCATCCTCCAGCATTCATCATTATAGGCGAGTCGGGAAAGAATGTCAAGCTTTTCGGGGAGGAAGGTTTGGGACATCTCATTTCGCAGCATAGTGAGCCACGGAACAGAGCAGCGTAAAATCCTCGCTCGCTCTGCTGATGACCTGTGCAGCAACCTGCTCTGAATGCAAATGTGTGCAGTGATATAGCAGCTGTTATCACAGGCGTCTCCGAACCCGTGGGCGAGTGACAGTCCGAAATGAACAGACGAAAGCCCGACTCCGCGGGCTCTTTCTCCGCGAAGGCGGAACTTCCCGTCATTCCGCCCCACGATTTTCACCGTGGGCGAACAGATACGCAAACGAAGAAATCTTCAGGAGGTGGGCAGAATGAGCACTACAAACCGTCTCGTCATCACAGACGAGGAGCGCGACTTCTTCCTGCAGAACGGCTACCTCATCCTGCGCGGCGTGTTGCAGGGGGAGGAGCTGCGCCGCATCCAGCAAGCCATGCAGGAGCTGGTGAACTACGGCTCCGCCGAGGTGCGCGACAACCCTGATTACATGTATGGCACCGGTCCCAAGTCGGGAAAGCCCGTACTCCGACGCATCGAGTATGTCATTGACAAGCGCGATGAGATGAAGGTGTTGCTGGGGCATCCGTTCATCCTGCGCTCGGTGGAGAAGGTAATTGGCAAGGACTTCATCCCTACCTGGGACTCGATGGTGCTGAAGATGCCTGGCGAGGGGATTATCGTCCGCTGGCACCGCGACGCTGGCACCGAGTGCGTGGGCGATACCCCCATCTTCAACGTGGACTTCTACCTAGACGAGGCAGACGAGGACACCTGCCTATGGGTGCTACCAGGCAGCCACCTCTGGGAGGTGGAGAAGGTGCAACAGTGGTTCTCCGAACACAGGGAGCAGGATAACACGAAAGAGGACTTCAAGGCGTCGGGCGCAGTGCCCGTGCTGATGCAGCCGGGGGATGTTCTGTTCCACAATATTCTGCTGTTGCACGGCTCACCGTATAACCTCTCCGACAAATTGCGCCGGGTGGTGTACTACGAGTTTCGCGCCGCGCACACGGAATACGAGCTGGGACCGCACGTGCCTGAGTACATCCCTCTAAAGCAGCGCGTGTTGCTCAGCTGCATCGAGAAGCGCAAGAAAGCAGACTATATTCCGAAGGAGGAGATTCCTTACGAGTATGACCCGCCAGAGCCGTTCCGGGTAGACTGGCAGCCAGGCACCGAGTTGCCCACCTACCGCTATCCACACGAGCAGTACTGGCGAAAGTAGGCACGGGTTCAGGCGAGAGCGGTCAGGGATGCAGTGCACGACCATAGGGTCACGACGGAGCGTGACCCTCCAGAATGGGCACCCTGCTGGAGGGACGCGTTTTGTCGCGTCCACACATAGGGTCACGACGGAGCGTGACCCTCCAGAATGTGGCATCCTGCTGGGGGGACGCACTCTGTCGGTCCACGCACAATAGGTCACGACAGAGCGTGACCCTCCAAAATGGGGTACACTGCTGGAGGGACGCGCTCCGTCGCGTCCAGCCCGTATGTTCACGCTGGCGGGCGCGCTCTGTCGCGTCCACAACGGTCACGACAGAGCGTGACCCTCCAGAGGCTTCACAGGTGGCAAAGCCCTGCTGCGGTGTGATACTCCCCTTCCCAAAGGGCGACTTCTCAAGCACTCTCGGCTCGGGCTTTTTCCATCTCGTGGCAAGGGGGCGGTAGAGAGAGTTACCTCTTAAGGAGCTGAACCGTCCCCTGCAAAGTTGCGCAGAATGCGCAAGCCCACCTCGCCGCTCTTTTCAGGATGGAACTGCACGGCGCGCACGTTCTCCCACTGCACCGCGCAGCAGAAATGCACGCCGTAGTCCGAAACAGCGGTCACCACTTCCTCCTCTTCGGGCGCGGGGAAATAGGAGTGCACAAAATACACGTGCGCTCCCTCTTCCACACCGTCGAACAGGGCGTCAGGGCGAGTGAAGTGCAGGGCGTTCCAGCCGATGTGCGGTATCTTGAGAGGTCTGTCTTGGGGGTCCACCATCCCTTCGGGGAAACGTATCACCTTGCCGCGCAAGATGCCCAGTCCCCTCTCCAGCTCGCCGCGCCAGGTCTCCTCGCTCGCCTCAAACAGCAGCTGCAAACCCAAGCAGATTCCCAGAAACGGCTTCCCGCTCTCGATGAAGCGCCGAATCGCCACGTCCAGCCCGGCGCGGCGGAGGTTCTCCATCGCTGCTCCGAACGCGCCGACGCCTGGCAGCACGAGCTTCTCCGCCTGGCGGATGGTCTCGGCGTCGCTCGTCACCTCCGCTTCGAAGCCCAGCTTCTGCAGCGCCTTCTGCACGCTGCGCAGGTTGCCCATCCCGTAGTCTACAATCGCAATCACCCTCTACAGCACCCCTTTCGTGCTGGGCACGCCTGTCTCGCGCGAGCGGTAGCGCACGGCGTCGGCTAACGCTCGCCCCAGCGCCTTGAAGACCGCCTCCGCGAGGTGATGCGCGTTCTCGCCCGCCAGCTGGCGCACGTGCAGGTTCATCGGTACGTGGAAGGCGAAGGCGCGCAGAAACTCCTGCACCAGTTCCGTAGGCATCTGCCCCAACATCACAGGGGGCAGCTGCAGGTCGTACGCCAAATACGCCCTCCCCGACAGATCTACCGCCACCATCACCAGCGCGTCGTCCATCGGTACGATGGCATGTCCGTATCGCTCGATACCTCGCTTATCGCCCAAGGCGCGTTGCAACGCCTGCCCTAGACAGATGCCCACGTCCTCCACCGTGTGATGGGCGTCTACCTGCAAATCTCCCCGTGCCTGAACGACGCCGTCAAAGAGCGCATGTCGTATTAGATGAGTGAGCATGTGGTCGAAGAAGCCGATGCCCGTCTCCACCTCGGCTTTGCCCGTGCCGTCCAGATGCAGGCTCACATGCACGCTGGTCTCGGCGGTCTCACGGTCTACCTGTGCCAGCCGTTCTTCCATTTCCGTCTTCTCCTTCCTGTCCCAGTCGCCACCGCACTGCCCGGCGATGCGCTTCTAGCCCTTCCGCCTGAGCAAGCGCCTCGATAGCAGGGGCAACGCTCTGAAGCGCCTCGCGCGTGAAGCTCACCACGCTGGTCTTCTTCACGAAGTCGTCCACGTGCAGAGGCGAGGCGTAGCGCGCAGTGCCGCTTGTGGGCAGAGTGTGGCTCGGTCCCGCCACATAGTCGCCCAGAGATTGGGGCGAGTAGTCGCCTATCAGGATAGCTCCTGCACAGCGAATTCGGGGAAGATGGCGCCACGGTTCGGCGACCATCAGCGCCAGGTGCTCTGGCGCGCACAGGTTTGCCAGCTCCACTGCCTCGTCCATATCGCGCGTGACGATAATACCGCCGTTTTGCGCCAGCGTCTGCTGCAGGATGTCGCGTCGGGGCAGCTGGTCAACCGCCCGTTCTATCTCCTGTTGCACCGCCTGCGCGAGGGCAGCACATGGAGTGATGAGGAAGGCGGCAGTGTGCACATCGTGCTCCGCCTGAGTGAGCATGTCAATCGCTACAAAACGTGCGTTCGCGCTCTCGTCGGCGAGGATGCACACCTCACTAGGACCTGCCAGCATATCAATGCCCACCAGACCGTATACCAGCTTCTTGGCGACCGTCACGTACACGTTGCCTGGTCCCACGATTTTGTCCACAGGGGGAATGGATTGCGTGCCGTACGCCATCGCCGCCACCGCCTGCGCGCCGCCCACCTTAAAGAGGCGGTCTACACCTGCCTCCTGCGCCGCCAGCAACACTAGCGGATGCACCGTGCCGTCCTGACGAGGAGGAGTACACAGAATGACCTCCTCCACGCCTGCCACCTTTGCGGGAATAGCACACATCAGCACCGAGCTGGGGTACACCGCCAGCCCTCCAGGCACATACACACCCACCCGACGCAGGGGCGTGAGCATCTGCCCTACCATCCCGCCCAGCTCATCTACGTGGAACCAGGAGGTACGCCGCTGCCTTTCGTGGAACCGACGTATCCGTTCGGCGGCAAGGCGCAAGGCGTTCGCCTCCTCGGGAGCCACCTGGGAGAGAGCACGTTCACGCTCCTCAGGAGTCACCTCTATCTGCTGTAACTCCACCTTGTCGAAGCGGGCGGTATACTCGCGCAGGGCATCGTCGCCACGCAAGGCGACCTCGTGCAGGATGCTGCGCACACGCGACTCGATCTCGGCGTCGTCCAGAGCTAGCGAACGACGTAACAGGCGGACTATCTCTTCGCGAGATGCCTTGTCGGTAGAGAGCACACGCATACAAGCTATCCCTTCCTTGCTGAAAAAGCGCGGGGCGTCCGTTCTGCTCCACTGAGCGGTGTCATTTCCGAGAATGGCGCCGTCAGGGGCATACGCACGCCCTCGCAGCACCGTTGCCCGTCTACTGAGGTAGCTGAGGCGCTGGCGGGGGAGCCGGCATCGTTTGCCTCTGCGGTGCAGGTTGCGCTGGCGCGGAGGCGGCTGGCTTGGGCAGGAGCAGGTTCTGAGCGTTGGCGCGCCGCAGCAGCTCCTGGTAGTACTGCCCGATACGCTGGCGCACAATCAGCTGGGTCAGGCGGGCTTTCTCCGCGGCGGGGATGTCCCTGCCTAGCCTCTCCACCTTGATGATGTGCCATCCGTAGGGCGTCTTGACAGGCTCACTGACCTCGCCGGGCTTGAGGGCAAACGCCGCCTGCTCGAACTCAGGCACC
>JANWXG010000450.1 GCA_025057335.1 bacterium
GTACGGACGGCTGCTCTGCGGGAGCCTCGCCCTCCGACCTGCCTGTCATTCTGAGCGCAGCGAAGGGGCTGAGATGCTTCGCCTTCGGCTCAGCATGACAACAGGACGGCTCGGCGGGAGCCTCGCCATCCAATGTCATTCTGAGCGGAGCGAAGAATCTCGGCTTGGCGAGAGGCAGAGATGCTTCGCTACTGCTCAGCATGACGTGTTCAGAGAGTTACCCTGTGTTACCACTGTTCGCTTACCGTTTGCGGGCTAAAGCCTGCACTACAAACGAAGAAGCTCGTAATGCACACTTCAAGGCGCTCTCCTGCAGGCTGAAGCCTGCACTACGAGCTAACTTACCCCTCGGGAAGGGCAGCGCGCACCTCCTCCTCTTTCAGCAGCCGAAACTTGCGCTCACGTTTGGTGAAGCGGTCGAGCACAGCGGCTTCCACTTGCAGTTCCTGCAACTGTTCGCGTAGGAACTGGTCCAGACGCTCCTCCGTTAGTGCCTGCTCCCCTTCCTC
>JANWXG010000451.1 GCA_025057335.1 bacterium
CTGTGCGCAGTGCGGCGAGGTGGTCGAGAGGCGAGAGCACTGCGAAGCGTCAGCGCGGCAGGTCGCTGGCTGGCGATGGGTGGACAACGATGTGGTGAACCTCTTGTGCACGCTGGCAGGCGCATTGACGGCGCTAGCGTTGGCAACCGTATGACCTCTCCCCTGCCCCTGTCGCTTTTCGAGAGGGATGCTGGCGTCCCGAGCAGGATGCGCATGCCACTGTAGGGATGCGCTCCGTCACGTCCGCGAACTCAACGTTTGGAGGGACGCGCTCCGTCGCGTCCACATCGTTTGTTGGAGGGACGTGCTCCGTCACGTCCGCATACAGGGTCACGACGGAGCGTGACCCTCCAGAGTCATTCATCCATGTTGGAGGGATGCGCTCCGTCGCATCTGCCATCCGTCATGGTCATGACAGAGCGTGACCCTCCAGACGATAGCACACCACCTGGAGGGACGCGCTCCGTCGCGTCCCCCACCCTTCGTGGACACCCCCGAGCCGGCCCCTC
>JANWXG010000452.1 GCA_025057335.1 bacterium
CGCGGGGAGTACGAGCGCTACGTGCCCGACTACGGGGAGTATCTTCACCGAACGGTGTAGGAGTCATCGCGCCGCGTGATACTCTCTGCGGATGAGCTGGTGTGTTCCCCCGGGGCCCGATTTCCATCGGGTGGAGAGTGTGTCGCCGAACGGCACACATGATAGCTGCGTCGGGCAATTGCATCTTGTCGAGAGTAAATCTCTGGAGGGTCACGCTCTGTCGTGACCTCAATAGACGCGACGGAGCGCATCCCTCCAATTTGGGTAAGCAAGCTCTGGAGGGTCACGCTCCGTCGTGACCGTACGCGGAGGCGACGGAGCGCCTCCCTCCAAACTCCGTCGTGACCCTGTGTGGACGCGACGGAGCGCGTCCCTCCAGGAAGCTATGCTGCCTTGGGAAACACAATCTCCACCTGATTGGGTGAGATTTTGCGTACCTGCAGGTTTTCGCCATAGTGCTTCCCCACTCCCTTAATCAGACCGATGAAGATGTCCATCAG
>JANWXG010000045.1 GCA_025057335.1 bacterium
TGCCCGCATAAATCCCGTCCTTGGGCACCAGCTGCGACGGATGCGGGCGCAAGTTCACCGTGGGATAGCCCAGCTTTCTGCCCAGCTGCTGCCCGCGCACAACCACTCCCTCCAGCACGTACGCCCTACCCAGCATGGCCGCCGCCTCACGCACCTCGCCTTCCCGCAGAGCCTGTCGGATTCGGCTGCTGCTGATGCGCTCTCCAGCGTACAGCACGTCGGGCACCGCCTCCAGCTCGTAGCCGAAACGCGACTGCACCTCCCGCAGGTAGTCTACACTACCCTGCCGCTGGTGTCCGAAGCGGAAGTCTCGTCCCACCACGATGCAGCGTGCGTTCAGGTGTGCTTGCAGGATGAATTGGAGAAACGCCTCTGCGGACAGCTGGGCGAAATCCCTGTCGAAGCGCAGCACCAGCACATCATGCACTCCTGCCTCCAGTAGCAGGCGCAACCGGGTGGTCAGGCTAGTCAGCAAGGGAGGGGCGTTCTCGGGCTGGATAGACTCCTGGGGATGGCGGTCGAAGGTGACGGCGACGGCAGGGACGCCTAGCGCCTGTGCACGTTGCAGCGCTACCCTGATGATTGCCTGGTGCCCTCGATGCACCCCATCAAAGGAGCCGATAGTCACGACGCTGGCACGCAAGCACCGCACGCGAGGAAAGGAGCCATTCACTCCAGGTCCTCCTCTATGCTGCGGGGGTGGTATAAGACGCGCTCGCCAAACACTTTGTAGGGCCAGACCTCATCCCGGCGGATGGTGGCGATAGCGAACAGCTCGCCAGCAGGGTCCAGCACGGCAATGTAAGGAGGCTTGTCTTCTGGCAGAGGCACGGGAGGAAACGGCTTCGGCTTGACGAACCTGCCCAGGCGGAACAGGCGCAGCACGCGCGGATGCGGGCTCCACACGGGAAGCAGCTCCTTAGCCGCCTGCGTCATCGGGATGAGATGGTCTGTCGCGTCACCCGTCTCTAGCTGCTGCAGGGTAACGGCCTCTTCCACTCGGAAGGGACCGATGGCAGTGCGCTTCAGCGTTTTGGCGTACGCCCCTACTCCTAGCGCGGCGCCGATGTCGGCGCAGAGAGTGCGGATGTAGGTTCCTGTGGAGCATTCTACCTCTAGCTCCGCCTCAGGATGCTCGCCCGGCTCGAAGCGCAACACCTGCAGGCGATACACCTGTACCTTGCGCGCCTCTCGGGGCACCACCTTTCCCTCACGCGCCAACTCGTACAGGCGCCTCCCTTCGTAGTGTACAGCAGAGTACATGGGCGGGACCTGCTCGATTTCGCCCGTGAAGCGCGGCAGCACTGCCTCCAGCTGCTCCCGAGTGACGTGACCAGCATCAGCGGTAGCGACCACCTCCCCATCCATGTCCTGCGTGCTGGTCTGCACGCCCAGCACCATCGTCGCCCGATAGGTCTTGGGCAGCCACTGCAGGAACTCGTTCAGGCGAGTGGCTTTGCCGAGGCACAACAGTAATACGCCTTCCGCGCCAGGGTCGAGGGTACCTGTATGCCCGACCCGGCGCACCTTCAGTAGGCGGCGCACGGCGTCTACCGCCTCGCGCGAGGTCATCCCCGCCGGTTTGTAGAGGTTGAGCAGTGCATCCATTCGCGCAGTGTCCTGATTACCTTCTCCTTGGCTTCTTCGATACCGCCATCCACCCAAAACCCCGCTGCCATGCGGTGTCCGCCGCCACCAAACTGCTCCGCCAGTTTCGCCACGTCGATGCGCTCGTCCCGGCTGCGCACGCTGACGCGCACTCGACCCGGCTTCACTTCCCGCAGCAGCGCGATGACCACGCTGTCGCGCACCGACCGCAGCTGGGTGACGATGCCCTCGGTGTCTTCATCAGAGGCGCCCAGCGTGGTAAAGTCCTCATAGCGCACATACGACCACACCAGCCGCCCATCCTCTTCCTGCTGCAGGTTTTCCAACGCTCTGCCCAACAGCCGGATGCTGGAGAGGGAGCGACGCTCGAACACCTCTTCGGCAATCTGGGCGGGCGACGCTCCTGCCTCCATCAACGCAGCGCTCACCCGAAACGTGGTGGGCGAAACATTCATATACCGGTAGAGCCCTGTGTCGGTGATGATGCCAGTAAGCAAGCAGGTAGCTATCCCCGCGGTGAAGGGCGCCTCCATCACCTTCAGCAAACGGTAGACGATTTCGGCTGTTGCCGCGGCTTTGGGTTGCTGGATGCGGATGTGTCCAAACGTCCCCTCCGTCACGTGGTGGTCGATGTTGATAACCACCCGTGCGGAGAGCACTGCCTCTTTTGCTCGCCCGATGCGGTCGGGGATGCCCGTATCACACACCACCGCCGCGTCGAATCCGCGCTGGTCGGTATTCGTGAGCACTTTTTCCGAACCGGGCAGGAAGCGATAGATCTCGGGCACGCCGTCGCTACTCAAGGTAACCACGCGCTTGCCCCACGCCTCCAATGTGGCTTGCAGAGCGAGAGCGCATCCCAGCGTATCACCATCAGGATTGAGGTGGCAGGCGAGTACAACGCTTCTCGCCTCCCGCAGCACCTGAGCAGCCTGTTGCAAATGGCGTCGGCTCATCCCTGTTCTAACTGGCGTAAGAGCTCGTGCACGCGCATGCCCGCTTCAATGCCATCGTCAGGCTCGAACTGGAGTTCGGGCACCACGCGCAGATGCGCCCGACGCCCAAATTCGCCCCGAATGCGCCCAGCGAGGGAACGCAGCACTTCCAGCGCCTTATCTCGCGCTTCAGGCCCGCCCAGTGCACTCACATACACCTTCGCGTGGCTAAGGTCACGCGAGACGCGCGCCTGCGTAATCGTGACCCCGGTCAAACGCGGGTCCTTTAGCTCACTGCGCACGATGTCGCTAATTTCGGTCACTAGCAGACTCTCTATCTTAGATATCCTGTTGCTACTCATGGTCACCACAGCTCCATATTCACCGCGACTACCTCGATGCGCGGATCAGAGTGTAAAAAGTCTAGCGCTTTGTTCAGCACACTGTTCACGTGCTGCCTGTCGTTGCCCACGCAGGAGAAGCCTAATGTGGCAAACTGCCACTCGTCCAGGTGGTCTATCTCCGCCGCCGAGAGGTTGAACCGGTTGCGCAGTGTGTCCAGAGTGCTGCGCACCACATGGCGTTTCTCTTTCAATGAGGTCGCCTCGTACAGATGCAATTCTACCGTCAGCACGCCGACAACCATTGCGACAACACCTGTATCCCTGCAGCCTGCTTCTCAGCCGAGCTTGCGTTGCACAGGCTAAAGCCGACCCGGCGAGTAGGTTCCTGCTTCTACGATACCGCGGCGGCACTGCGCTGGGCAACTGCCTGTCCAGTGCGGGAGACCTCCCGCTTCTCAAAGCACTCGATGACGTCGCCCTCCCGAAAGTCCGAGAAGCCTTCCAGCATAATGCCGCACTCGTAGCCTTGCGCTATTTCGCGCACATCTTCCTTCAGGTGGCGCAGAGAGCTGAGTTTGCCTGTGAAGACGACCTCCTTCTTGCGCCACACACGCACCTCGGCGTTGCGCACCATCTTGCCTTCGGTCACGTAGCAGCCTGCGACGGTGCCGCGTGGCAGGCTGAATACCGCGCGCACCTCCGCCTTGCCCAGTGTGAACTCCTCGATGACGGGCTGCAGCATGCCCAGCATGGCTGCCTTCACGTCTTCCACCAGCTCGTAGATGATGCGGTAAGTGCGCACTTCCACGTGCTCCTGCTCAGCGGCGCGTTGCGCTTCAGGCTCTACACGCACGTTGAAGCCTATCACCAGCGCGTTCGACGCCGACGCCAGCATGATGTCCGATTCGGTGATGTTGCCTACGGCGGCGTGTAGCACGCGCAGACGCACCTCTGGATGCTCTAGTCGCTCCAGCGAGGTGCGCACCGCCTCCACCGAGCCGTGCACGTCCGCCTTCAGGACAATCAGCAGCTCCTTGATTTCGCCCTCGCGGATGAGGCGGTTGAGGTCACGCATCGTCACGCGAGTACGCTGGCTAGCCAGCTTCTCCTGACGGTGACGTTGCTCGCGCTCCATCGCAATCTGTTTGGCGATGCGCTCGTTCTTGACCACTTCCATCTTCTCTCCAGCCGTAGGCACCGCTGATAGACCAATCACCTCTACAGGCATGGAGGGCGTAGCTTTCAACACGCGGTTGCCCCGGTCGTCCAGCAGCGCCCGAATACACCCGTGCGCCTCACCTGCGACCACTGCATCGCCCTGCTTGAAGGTACCCTGCTGCACGATAATGGTGGCGACGGGTCCCCTCCCCTTATCCAGTTTGGACTCGATGACTACCCCTTGGGCGGGGGCGTTCGGGTCGGCTTTCAGTTCTTGCACTTCGGCGACCAGCAGGATAGCCTCCAGCAGGTCACCCAGTCCGATGCGTTGCTTCGCCGAGACGGGCACAAAGATGGTATCGCCGCCCCACTCCTCGGGCACCACGCCCAGCTCCGCCAGCTGCTGCTTCACCCGGTCTGGGTTGGCTTCGGGCTTGTCTATCTTGTTGATGGCGACGATGATGGGTACGCCAGCGGCTTTGGCATGGTTGAGCGCTTCGACCGTCTGAGGCATCACGCCGTCATCTGCAGCAACCACCAGCACAGCGATGTCAGTTACCTGTGCGCCGCGCGCCCGCATCGCGGTGAACGCCTCGTGTCCGGGGGTATCGAGGAAGGTGATTTTGGCTCGCTCCCCTGCGTGCTCTACCTCCACCTGATACGCACCGATGTGCTGGGTGATGCCGCCGTATTCGCCTTCGGCGACGTTGGTGCGCCGAATCGCGTCCAGCAGGGTGGTTTTGCCGTGGTCGACGTGCCCTAGGATAGTGACCACAGGCGGGCGGGGTTGCGGACCGCCTGTGGAAGCGGTGCGTGGGCGAGCGCTCTCAGGAACTTCGGGTTCCTTTGCCTGCGTCCATCGTACGCTGTAGCCCAGTTCGTAGGCGACTCGCTCAATCTGGTCGGCGGAGAGCTGCTGGTTTAGCGCTGCCAGCACGCCCAGCCGCATCAGCTTCTGCTGCACCTGCGTGGTCTGTACTCCCAGCGCCTGCGCTAGTTCTCGCACAGTCATCGTGGGGGGCAGTTCCACTTCGGGATGCCCCTTGTCTAACACGGCGCGTACTGCCTGTGCTGTGGAGATGTCAATCTGGCTGTCAGCACCTTCTACTTCTACTCCTAGGTCGACCAGCACGCTGACCAGCTCGGCCACGCTCATCTGTAGGTCTTTTGCTAAGTCTGCGACGCGAATACGGTTCATGAGCGAGTCACCTCCTTCTCTGCCTGCGCAGCCATCTGCAACAGCACCTGCGCGGTCTCTGCGGGCAACGCCACCTTCAACGACCGCTCCAGCTTCTTGCCTTTCAACGCCGCCTGTACACAGGAAAGGTTTCGGCACAGGTAGGCGCCACGCCCTGCCATCTTACCCATCGGGTCTACCACTACCGTGCCTTCTGGCGTGCGCACCACACGCATCAGCCCTCGCTTGGGCGCTGCGGTACGGCACGCCACACAGGTGCGTATCGGTGTGTGTTTGCTTGCGGGCATTCTCCACTACTGCTCCTGCGCCATTTGCGATTCGCTACGGATGTCGATTCTCCAGCCAGTGAGCCGCGCTGCTAGTCGTACGTTTTGTCCCGCCTTGCCGATGGCTAGCGAGAGCTGGTCGTCGGGGACTATCGCCAGCGCACTTTTCTCTTTCTCGTTCAGTTGCACCTGAGACACCTTCGCGGGGCTGAGCGCTTCCGCAATAAACTGCGCTGGGTCGGGATACCAGCGGATGATGTCTATCTTTTCGTCATACAGCTCGTTCACTACCGCCTGCACGCGGGTTCCACGCAGTCCTACGCAGCTACCGACGGGGTCGATATTGGGCTCTTTCGCCCACACGGCGATTTTGGAGCGCGCACCCGGCTCGCGAGCCACCGCCTTAATCACTACACTGCCCTCACGCACCTCTGGCACCTCCAGCTCGAACAGGCGGCGAATGAGACTGGGATGGCTTCGGGAGACGACGATGCGTGGCGCCTTCGTCGTGCGCTCGACACGCAGCAAGTACACCCGCAGACGGTCATGTGGGCGATACGGCTCGTTGGGAACCTGTTCCTCAGGCGGAAGGATTGCCTCCGCCCGGTCGAGGTCGATGATGACGTTGGGACCCTCCCGGCGTTGCACAAATCCCGACAGGATTTCCCCCACACGCTCGTGGAACTCCTGATAAATCTGTTCACGCTCCGCCTCGCGGATGCGCTGCACAATCACCTGCTTCGCGGTCTGTGCTGCGATGCGTCCAAAGTCCTCCAGGTCCACTGGCACCGAGACCGTATCCCCCAGCGCGGCATCGGGCTTGTACTTGCGAGCTTCCTCCAGCGAAATCTGCGTATGCGGGTTTTCTACTTGCTCTACTACAGTGCGTTCACAAAACAGGCGTACCCCCGCCTTGCTGGAGTCGAGGCGTAGACGCACGTCACCCACCGCCCCGCAGTGCTTCTTATAGGCGTTGGTAATCGCGGTTTCCAACGCCTCCCACAACACTGCCAACGGGATGTCTCGCTCGCGCTCTAGCGCCCGTAGTATCTCTAGTAGCTCACTGCTCATCGTCGTCCTCTACTCTGCCGTTGTGTTCGCACCAGTTTAAGAAAAAGAGTGGGCGAGCCTCTGCCCACTCTCTTTCGAGATAATTGCTACCCCTTTTGCCGCCCTACCTGTTGCTCATCCCTTCCCAGTGGCTACTATAAGTATATCATATCGGCGCGCCACCACGCAACCGCTACTGCAGCGCCCGCACGATGCTGTTTAAGAGCAGTAACACGCCAAAAGCGATACTCAGTGGCAACAACGCGCCTAACCACGCCCATTTTGCGCTCTTGGTCTCCCGCCAGATCGTGAGAATGGTAGTGGAGCAAGGGTTGTGTAACAGCGAGAAGAGCATCAGGTTGATGGCGGTCATGGTCGTCCAGCCATGCTGGTCTACCAGCAGACGACGCAGGTCGTTCAGGCTCTCTAGCTCGGTCATCATGCCTGCGCCCAGGTAGGTCATGATAATCGTGGGTACCACAATCTCGTTGGCGGGGATAGCAATGATGTAGGCGAGCAACACCACGCCATCCAGCCCGATGGCGCGCCCGACGGGGTCTAGCCAACCAGAAATCCACTGCGAGAGGCTTTGCCCTCCCGCGTGGATGTTTGCCAGCAGCCAGATGACTCCGCCCGCTGGCGCCGCCATGACAACTGCCCGCCATAGCACCACCAGCGTGCGGTCAATCAGCGAGGTATACAGCACCGCCAGCACATTCGGCTTGCGGTATGGCGGCAGCTCCAGCGTGAAACTGCTGGCTTCGCCCTTCAAGATGGTGCGTGACAATACAGCGGAAACCACAAAGGTGGTCACCACACCGATGAGCACCACCAGCACGAGCGCCCCTGCCGCCACCGCCGCTGCAAACGCGGGGGGAAATGATGCGGCGACAAACAGCGTGCTCATCGTAATCAGCAGCGGCCAACGCCCGTTGCAGGGCATGAAGTTATTGGTCAGGATGGCGATGAGCCGCTCACGCGGGGAGTTGATGATGCGCGTCGCCACCACCCCCGCCGCGTTACACCCCAATCCCATCGCCATCGTCAGCGCTTGCTTGCCGTGCGCGCCTGCCTTCTTGAAGAAGCGATCCATGTTGAACGCCACGCGCGGCAGGTATCCCATGTCCTCTAGAATGGTGAAGATGGGGAAGAAAATCGCCATCGGCGGCAACATCACGGAGACCACCCATGCCAGCCCACGATACACGCCGTGCCATACGAAGCCCGTGAGCCACCACGGTGCGCCGAGCGCGCGGAACAGGGCGCTTCCTTGCGCTTCCACCCAGAAGAGCGCAGTGGCGAGCAGGTCGGAAATCACATTGGCGCCTTGAATGGTGGTCCAGAAGACGCCCATCAGCAACAAGCCCATGATGGGCAATCCCCACACCCGCGAGGTAAGGATTCGGTCCAGACGCTGGTCCCAGTCCCAACGACGTTCTCCTTTGCGGCGAACTACCTTTTGAGCGATGGCTTCCGCCTCGGCGTAAAGCGACTCCACCATGCGGTCGCGGAAGGTGCCCTCCAGCTGGCGTTGTAGTCGCTGCGCAAGGGAGAGGATAGACACCGCCTGCGCACGCGCCTGCTCCAGCTCTTGGTCGTGAGCCTCTCTTCTGGCGAGGCGCAACAGGTCGCCGCTTTCCAGAGCGCGGCGCACGTTGTAGTCGCCGTCCAACAGGCGCATCGCCACCCAGCGTGCGTTAGGTAGGTCGGGATAGACCTGCCTGAGCAGGGGAACTAGCTCCGCGAGCGCCTGTTCCACCCGCGCATCGACCTTCACACGCCGCGGCGAGGTGCGCAGTCTGCCCTGCACCAGCTCTGCCACTGTCTGCACCAGCAAACCCAGCCCAACCCCCTGACGCGCCGCCGTCGGCACCACCGGCACACCCAGCTCGCGCGACAGCGCCCGATGGTCTACCTCAATGCCTTTGCGCTCTGCTTCGTCAATCAGGTTCAGACACACTACCACGCGGTCGGTAATCTCCAGCACTTGCAGCACTAAGTTTAGGTTGCGCTCCAGGGCGGTGGCGTCTACCACCACAATGACCGCATCGGGGTTGGCAAATAGCACGAAGTCTCGCGCCACCTCCTCATCCACCGAGGCGGAGAGCAAGGAGTAGGTGCCGGGCAGGTCTACGATTTTGTAGCGTTTTCCGTTGAACTCGAAGGCGCCCTCCATGCGGGCGACCGTTTTGCCCGTCCAGTTGCCTGTGTGTTGGCGCAGACCTGTCAAGGCGTTGAACAGGGTGCTCTTGCCGGTATTCGGGTTGCCCGCCAGCGCCAGTACGTAGTCGAAACGGTCTACCCGCACACCCATCTGCACAAGCTGCTCGCGCAGAGCACAAGACTCACAGGCGTGAACAACCTTTTCCCTCATTTGCCGTTCGTCACCTCCCCGTCGTCTTCGCCCTGCGTGCGATGGGGGGTTGTACCGTTGCCGTCCCGCCTTACCCAAATCCAATCTGCCTGCTCACGACGCAGGGCAATGAGCGTATCGCGCACGCGATATGCCACCGGGTCACCAAACGCAGAACGCATCACCACCTCCACGTGTGCGCCGGGGGTAATGCCCAGGTCTAGGAAGCGGCGGCGCGTCAATCCCTGGCAGGCGTCGTCGATGCGCAGTACGGTGGCTTTCTCCCCTGGCTCCAATGCGCTCAGCCTCTCGCCCTCCAGAGCCAGTTTCTCTTGTGGCGCCTCGCGCACAGTGATGTTGGCTGCCACAACAGGGGCTAACACATGCTCATCGGTGTCACTTTCCAGCACAAGGCGCGTCGGCGAGCGCTCGAGTACTCGCACTACCATGCCCGGACGCAACCCTTCCGCTACAATCTGCGCATACACGTGGGGAGGTTCGTCCTCTACGTGTACAATCTGCGCGGGTGTGCCTATCGGAAAGTCCACCAGAGATTGCCCCTCGATCTCGGGCATCTCGCCGCTAGCAGTGGGGATGGGGTCGCCATGCGGGTCGGAAAGAGGATGACCCATGTAGGCATCCAGCTGCTCGACCTGCTGCGGCGTCAGCGAGTGCTCCAAGCGGTGTGCCAGTTCGTGTACCTCAGCGGGCGAAACGGAAGTTTCATAGGCGAGATAACGCTCGAAGAGACGATGTGCGCGCACTACTTGGATGGCTAATCGGTGTCCTTCTGGCGTGAGGTTCAATCCACCTGCGGTCACCTGCAACAGTCCCTGTGCCTCCATCCGCTGCACCAGCATCGATGCCAGACGAGTGGACACTCCCAGCGCTCCCGCCAGTGACTCCACCGATGCCAGCCGTCCACTGTGTTCGCGCTGATGCAGATGCATCAGGGCGTCTTCCATTGCCGCACGCGAACGCAGCCATTGCTTCTGCCGCCACCGGGCATAGACGCCCTGCTGCGGTGCGAATATCAGCAACAGCAACAGTAAAACAACGAGGAGAACACTATTGTCCAACATCTGTATGCCTTTTTGAGAATGATTCTCAATAACATTTTACCCGACAGCCACCCTCGTATCAAGCAGATTCCTGCCTTACATGCGGCTTCTCCTGCACCGCAGGGTAACACACGAGGCAGCACGTATTTTAAAGGCGCATGGCAGGCTCTAATCCCTGCCCACAGCTATCTACACTGACAGGAGGAGCACACAACATGCCCCTGATTCACGCGGCTATCGCGCATACCTCTGGCATCCCGTTGGGAGGCATTGGTGCGGGTTCTGTGGAGATACGTCCTGACGGGCTGCTGCACGAATGGCAGATATTCAACGCCGGTAGGTGGGCGCCACAAGCCCCCTGCGGGTTACGTCCAGAGGAGCGAATACTGCCGGAGGATTGTGTCTTCGTGTTGCGGGTGGCGACGCCAGGGGATGTACAGCTGCGCTACCTTGCCCTGCGCGAAAGCCTGCACGACCTGTATTCTGCGGGATGGGCGCGAGCGGTGCAGTCCATACAGTTCGAGGGCACTTTCCCGCTCGCACGCCTGCGCTACCTGGACGACTCGCTGCCCGTGCAGGTAACCGCCGAGGTCTTCTCGCCCTTCATCCCGCTGGACAGCAGAGCCTCGGGCACGCCGGGCTTCTTCATCCGCTTCTTGGTGCGTAACAGGGCAGATGTGCCCGTTGACGTCTCCATCGCAGGCGTGCTGCGCAACATGGTAGGGTTGGGTCAGGAGAGCAGACAACCGCGCAATCACGTGCGGAAGGTCAGGGACGCTTTGGCTCTCCACCTGCAGGCAGATGGGCTGCAACCAGACCATTGCTCTACGGGAGACATGAACTTCGCCGCGCGGGGCGGAGAGGTCAGCTACATCACGGGAGGTTACCGCGATGAGTATCGCTCGCTGATGTTTTGGCGCAACCGATTCGGCATCAAGCCCGTGTCGGTGCTGCGCCGTCTCCGCGAAGAGGGGAGGCTGCCCAATTTGGCTCCGAAGACCGCTCCCGCATTGCCTGAAGGGGTAGAGGTCTCGCACCTCACAGTAGAGGAGCGCGAGGTGTTGCTCCAGCAACTGTTGCAGTACCCTTTCGTGTACGACCACTACCATCGCCTGTGTCAGGTAGAACCGTCGCTGGCGCGGTCAGCGGATTTCCTACAAGAGGTTGCTATGCATCTCGATGAGCTGCGCGAGCGAGGGGCGGAATGGGGCTATGCCGCTCTGTGCAGCCGCCAGCAGGTAAATCCTGAATGCGAAGGAGAGGCGCTCTTCACGGTCAGCTGGTTCTTCCCGAACCACCTTAGTCCCTCGGGCGCGAACATCGGTCACCAGTACGCGCGGTGGTTTAGCAGCTCGCTGGAGGTGGCGGACTACCTGATGGGCAACGCCTCCTCCCTGCGCGAGCGGACGCTGACCTTTGTAGACGCCATCGTCGGTTCTAGCCTTCCCCCCGAGGTCGCCGATGCTGTGAGCGGGCAGCTGACCACTCTGGTCAAGTGCACCTGGTGGACGAAAGAAGGGCATTTCGGCGTGTGGGAAGGGTTAGGATGCTGTGGCTTCCACACGACCGATATCACTTACCAGGGGTCCTTCCCCATTCTCGCCCTCTTCCCCGACCTGCAGAAGGCACAGATGGAGCACGGCGCGAAGTTCCAGCGTGAGGACGGGCGCGTACACCATTTCTTTACCCCTGACTTCAGTGCAGTAGACAACGGCTTTGACCGCGTGGACATGAACCCGCAGTTCGTCATGCTAGTGACGCGCGACTACTTTTGGACGGGGGACAGGGGCTATCTGGAGCGACTGTATCCCCACGTCGTGCGTGCGATGGACAACACGCTGCTGCTAGACCGTGACGGCGACGCCTTGCCTGACACAGATACCCGTCGCAACACTTACGACGTATGGGATTTTCAGGGCAGCCCGGCGTACATCTGTAGCCTATGGCTAGGCGCGCTTCAGAGCGCAGCACGACTGGCGCAGGAGATGGGCGACTCGGAACGTGCAGCACAGTGGCGGGGGCTGTACGAACAGGGAGTGCACAGCTTCATCCAGAAGCTGTGGAACGGCGAGTATTTCGTGCTGTGGCGCGACGGCGACCTTGTGGACGAGTGCTGTATGAGCGACCAGCTGAGCGCAGAGTGGTTCTTCGCAGCGAGCGGCTGGAGCCCGCTCGTGCCCGAGGAGTATATCGAGCGCGCGTTGGACGCGATTCTGCGCTACAACTTCCGTCGCGGAGAGGGCTTGCGCAATGCGTCCTATCCGCCAGGCAAGCCGCACCGTCTTGCAGCGTCGGGCAACCTACAGGCGGAGGGGCTGTGGACAGGCATTGAGTACACCGTCGCTGCCCTGCTGATAGCGCGGGGGAGGCTCGCCGAAGGCATGGCGATCGTGCGCGACATCCACGACCGCTACCTGCGCGCGGGCAGGTTTTGGAACCATGTGGAGTGCGGCGACCATTACTACCGGGCGATGTCCGCATGGACGCTGCTCAACGCCTTCACCGGGTTGGGCTGGAACGCCGTACGCAGCGAGATAACCTTCGCGCCGGTTTTGCACGCCCCAGAGAGCTACTATCCTTTCTTCACCCCTACCGCGTGGGGGGTCTACTCCGACAGAACGGGAGCAGGGCACCAGCAGGCAGAGATTGCGGTAGCAGATGGCGCACTACGTCTTTGCGCTATCCAGCTCCCCCGCTGGCAAGGAGGGCGAGAGGTTTCAGTGGTGGTCGACGAGCAACCCGTGAACGTAGAGGTCGCCGCAGAGGGGAGGGGTATCACGCTACGCTTTGTCGTGCCTGTGACCTTATCTGGAGGGCAGAGGGTGTGCATCGTGGGATAGATTGCCACGTTACGGGCTCTTGCCTGTAGAGGACGCACGGCAAGCGCGTCCTGCTGAGAACCAGCGAAGGGAGACAGATTCTTCGCTCCGCTCAGGGTGGCAGCAGGCGCTGAGAACATGAGGATAACAGAACACGCTCTGGATGGCGAAAGGCTGTCCCCAGCACGAGGTGGTATGATATATCTCGATGGAACACCTCGAGCTGTATGCTACATGCACCACTGGGCTGGAGTGGGTGACCGCGCAGGAGCTGAGCGCCCTGGGAGCAGAGGTGACGGGCACAGGGCAGTCGCGCGTCTTCTTCCGCGCCCAGTGGGAGCTCGTCTACCGTCTGCATCTGTTCGCGCGCACTGTGAATCGCTTCTTCGCCCTGCTGGCACAGGCGCAGGTGGGGAGCCTGCAGGAGATCGAGGAAGTCGCCTGGCAAGTTCCTTACGAGGAGTGGTTTAGCAACCGCACTGCTTTCGCCATCCGCTCCGAGCGAGACGGTACGCACGATTTCACCAGCATGGACATCGCCCGCGTGGTAGGTCAGGTCGTGTGCGACCGTTTCATCGCCCGCACAGGGCAGCGCCCCCCAGTAAACCTGGACTATCCCGAGGTAGAGATTTTCTCCACGCTGGTAGACGACCAGTATCTGCTCGGATTAAACCTTACAGGTTCCAGCCTGCATCGTCGTCCCTGGCGACAGAGTCTGGCGCATCTCACCGCGCTGCGCCCGACGCTAGCGGCAGCGGTAGTGATGGCGTCGGGCTGGGATCACCGTCCGCTGGTGGACCCGATGTGCGGCACAGGCACTCTGCTGATAGAGGGCGCGTTGTGGCGGCGAGGGATAAGCCCGTCTCTGGGGCGTGAGGAGTGGGCGTTTCGGGTGCTGCTTCGGCATCAGGAGGCGCAATGGCAAGCAGAACAGGAGGCAATCAGGCAGACAGGGGGGCAATCTCCTCCCCTGCGCGGCAGCGACTGGAACCCCCGCTACATCCAAATTGCCCGCCAAAACGCAGCGAGCGCGGGAGTGGATGACATCCAGTTTTCAGTGGCGAATGCGCTCAGCCTGCCTCCGCCCGAAGAGCCTGTGGTGTTGGTCACCAACCCGCCCTACGGCGTGCGCATGGGCAAGCCGTCGGAACTGGTGCACCTGTACCGCAAGCTGTGGCGGAAATGGAGCGCGGAGTACGGCGGAAGTCGTATCGTGGTCATCAGCGGCAATCCTGCTCTGGAGCAGTCCGCGCCAGTGGAGCCTGTCGCCAGTTACGACTTTCTGCAGGCGGATTTGCCCTGTCGGCTGCTGATTTGGGACCTGCCCTGACATTTGAGCGGGCAGCACGGAGTAGCCCACCACCTCAGCGACGCCGACACCCCCCGCTGAACAGTCCTCGATGTCGTGCCACCCACCTGTACGCCCTCTCGACGACGTAGATGAGCGGTTTGCGCCCGAACCACCTCGCCCAGCGGTAGCCCAGCTCCTCCAGTACGAACAACACCGCCCTG
>JANWXG010000046.1 GCA_025057335.1 bacterium
GGGCGCTGGGCGCGCTGGTCTCGCGCGACGGTATCCGCTGGCGCCCCCTGCGCCAGGAACCTATCATCACCGAAGGTCACTTCGACTCGCAGAACCTCGCCTTTTGGGACAGGGTGCGAGAGAGGTACCTCGCCTACTTCCGCGTCTTCCATGAGGGCTATCGTAGCGTGCTGGTTAGCGAGTCTGCCGACTTTTTGCAATGGAGCCCGCCACGCCTGTTAGATTGGGGAGATGCTCCTCGCGAACACCTGTACACCAATGCTATCCGTCCCTACTTCCGCAATCCGCGCATCCTGCTGGGCTTCCCCATGCGCCTCGTAGACAACCGCGCGAAGGTGCCCGAGGACCCTTATCCCGCCGTGTGCGACAACGTGCTGATTGTCAGCCGCGATGGGCTGCGTTTCAAACGGTGGACGGAAGCGTTCCAGCGCCCGGGCCCACAGCGCGAGCGGTGGGTAAACCGCAACAATATGCCCGCGTGGGGGTTGCTGGTCACGCGCTCCGCCCTGCCGGGTTGCCCTGAGGAGATTTCGTTCTACTCGACAGAGGGGTACTACCTCCCCGGGCAGACCGCTCGCGTGCGCCGTTTCACGCTGCGGATGGATGGATTTGTGTCGGTCAACGCGCCGTACTCTGGTGGCGAGGCGCTCACGAAGCCTCTGACCCTGCAGGGCGACAGGTTGCAGGTCAACTATTCCACCTCTGCCGTGGGCAGCCTCCGCGTGGAGGTCACCGACCTGCAGGGCAATCCAATCAGGGGGTTTAGCCTCGACAACTGCGAGGAGCTGTATGGCGACGAGATCGAGGCGGATGTACGCTGGAAAGGGGCAGACCTGCGCACGCTTCGGGGCAGGCAGGTGCGCTTGCGCTTTGTGCTGCGCGACGCCGACCTATACGCCTTCCGCTGTGCGTAAGATGTACCGTGCAGGAAGTCGCTTGAGAAAGCGCTGATGTTGCTTGACACATCAGGCTTACTCTACTTCGTACGACACGACACGCTCGGAAAAGGTTGAGCGTGTGAGGGAGCCGTGAACCGGGGTTTACCGTCGCCGCGGGTAGGCAGGTAAATCCCACACCCATCGCTAATCAAGGGATACCAATGCAGGAAATGGGAGCGGCGAATGGCACAGTCTCAAGAACTGCTCTTACAGCCAGCGAGGATGCTGGGCAGTGCGCAAGCGTTAGAGGAAGTCGCTCCTCTCCGCGATGCGCGCTGGTACCTTGCCCCTTCGGAAGGCGACGGGCTAGAGTATGTCTTCCCCAAGGGCGCGCTGGCAGAGAAGCGTTACCTCACCGCCGACCTGCTACTGGAGGGCAGGTTCCTGGCGGTGTTCCTGCTCCGCCTGCACGAGTCATCCAGCGGCAGAACGTTTCATCTCTCGTTTGGGCTATTGAACGGATGTTCCGCGAGGATGCGGCTGCCCCTGGAAGCGGTGCATCAGAACCGCTGGCAGTATCCGCGTGAGGGGGCATGGCTGAAACCGTTGTGCGGCGGCGACATCGTCGACCTGCGCGAGGTAGACCGTCTGACCCTCACCATACTGCGCAAGGCGGACGCCCCCGTGCGCTGGTGCATGACTCCCATCGTTGCCACAGAGGAGGAGCCGCCGAAGCTAACCTCACCCCTACTGCCGAACGGCGCCCTGCTGGACATGCTCGGTCAGAGCCGACTGTACGACTGGGAGGGCAAGAGCCGTTCGGCGGAGGAGGTCAGCGCACGCCTACGCCAGCAGCTCGCGGAGGCGCCATCTGCTGCTTTCCCTAAGGGTTTCTCGCGTTGGGGCGGCTGGAAGGAGCTGCGTTTTGAGAGCACGGGCTTCTTCCGAACGCATCACGACGGCAGACGATGGTGGCTGGTAGACCCCGACGGCTACGCCTTCTGGTCAGCAGGGGTGGACTGCGTGCGCGTAGACACAGAGGCAGCATACGACGGGCTGGAGGCAGCGCTGGAGTGGATGCCCGACCCGTCGGGCGAATATGCCGCCATCTACCGTCACACAGAACACGGGGGCGGGCGAAGCATCAACTACCTCGCCGCGAACTTCATCCGCGCCTTCGGCAAGGAGGAGTGGTATGCACGCTGGGCGCAGATTGCCCTAGCGCATCTACGTCGGTTCGGCTTCAACACCGTGGCGAACTGGTCGGACTGGCAGGTGGCGCGCGAGGCAGGCTTCCCCTACGTGCGCCCGTTGCACTTCGAGCCGCGTCAGACGCCGCTGGTCTTTCGTGATTTCCCCGACGTGTTTGACCCGCGCTTCGAGCAGGATGCTGCCGCCTTCGCCGAACAGCTGCGCGAGATAGTAGACGACCCTGCCTTCATCGGCTACTTCCTGATGAACGAACCGACGTGGGGCTTCGCGGCGCAGACGCCTGCGGAGGGCATGTTGCTGAATACGCCTTCCTGCGCTACCCGACGCGCACTGGCGGAGTGGCTGCGCGAGCGGTACGGAGGCGACGCCGCGCTGGCAGCTGCATGGCAAGTGGACACACGGCTTGCCGACGTGGCGGAAGGCGAGTGGCGTCAGCCCCTCACGGCAACAGCGCGCGATGACCTGGCGCGCTTCAGCACTATCATGGTCGCGCGCCTGTACGACATGCTGAGCGCAGCCTGTCGGCGTGTAGACCCCCATCACTTGAACCTGGGAGCGCGCTACTACACGGTTCCGCCCGCGTGGGCAGTAGAGGGGATGAAGTGCTTCGATGTGTTCAGCATCAACTGTTACGACCAGCGTGTGCCCGCGCATCGCCTGCGCTCGCTGAGCGAGCCGCTCGGCATGCCTGTGTTGATTGGCGAGTGGCACTTCGGCGCGCTGGACGTGGGGCTGCCCGCCAGCGGTATCGGCAGGGTGCGCGACCAGGCGGAACGCGGGCGCGCCTACCGAGTTTATCTGGAGACCGCCGCAGCCGAGCCCTGGTGCGTGGGCGTGCATTACTTCACGCTGTATGACCAGTCCGCGCTGGGGCGGTTCGACGGCGAGAACTACAACATTGGTTTTCTGGATGTGTGCAACAAGCCGTATGAGCTGCTGGCGCAGGCGGCACGTCAAAGCCATGAGCGCCTGTACGCCGTTGCAGCGGGGCTGCAACCGCCGTTCGATGAGCCAGTGGAGTATCTGCCCAAACTGTTCCTGTAAGCTTTCGAGGTCGCCAGCAACGAAGCTGGAGAGAGGAAGTGTTCTCTACTGAGCGGAGAGGGAATCGCATCTGTGGCTGAAGCCGCTTCCTCACTGCGCACAATCTCCCATAGAAGCAGACGTTTGTCGCGGTACATTGCACGCAGGGCTATGATGGCTCTGTGACGGGACTTCTCCATAGGTAAAGGACGGTGCCTGTCCAGCCTCCCGATATGGAGGTCAGGGCATGGCGCTGCAGGGCAGGAGAAGATTCGTTAGCATGGAGGTCTATGCATGAAACGGGAGAGCATCCTTTTCGCCATCGCCTTCGGGCTGCTCGTGATGTGTCCTGCGAGCACGGACGCGGACGCCCTGCTGCGCGCGTGGGCGCAGTCTGGGAACGAGTTCCCCATTCGGCTGTGGGTGCGAGGGATCCGCGAAGGCTTCCCCGCCAACACTACGCGCACGGTACGGTTCTCGATACAGAACCCCGCGCCTCGACAAACCTTTGTGCTCCAAGCGGTTGCCACCTACACAACCGCCTCAGGGCAGCAGGAGACAACCTACAGTAACCCCGTTCCCATCGAAGTAGACCGCACCGCTCGAGACTGCCTCGTCTGCTTCTACGTGGTAAACGGGTTCATCGAGGGCGGTTCGCTGTCTATCCCGGGGTTAGACCTGTGGCTGCCGTATGACGCGCAGTTTGTTGTCATCCCGATTGAAGAGCTGCCCGCTGGAACCATACTCCGGGGTGAATTCCGCCTGTTCGCGCGCTAAACCTCTGTTCACTGGGCAGAGGTGGGACGGATGCCCTCTCGGTAGAGAGAGGGCACCCGTTTCCCCAGAACTGTGCAAAAACCTCTTCGATTTTGGTACTATTAAGCCGAATCTCTGGTGCGAGGTATTTGCTATGAACGAGCGTGTGTTCAACTTCTCACCCGGACCTGCCACGCTGCCGCTGCCGGTGCTACAGGAGGTGCAGCAGCACCTGTTGGCGCTGCCTGGCGTAGGAGCATCCGTGCTAGAGATTAGCCATCGTTCTAAGACCTTTGAGGGCATGATTCGGCAAGCGGAAGAGAACATCCGCCAACTGCTTCGCCTGCCGGAGGGATACCACGTGCTGTTCCTGCAAGGAGGAGCTAGCTTGCAGTTCTCCCAGGTGCCGATGACCTTCCTGCGCGGCACGGGGCGCTCTGCAGACTACCTCATCACTGGCTCGTGGGGCAAGAAGGCGCTGGCGGAGGCGCAGCGTGAGGGCAACGTACGTGTGGTCTGGGACGGCAAAGGCGAGGGGTATCGCCGTGTGCCCCAACCAGGGGAGTACGAGATAGACCCTCATGCCGCTTATGTACATTTCACCTCCAACGAGACGATACAGGGCGTACAGTTCCCTACCGAACCAGAGACAGGGGGCGTGCCACTAGTGTGCGATGCCTCTTCCGATTTCCTGTCTCGCCCTATCGATATTCAGCGTTACGGGCTGATTTACGCGGGAGCGCAGAAGAACGTGGGACCTGCTGGCGTCACTATCGTCATCATCCGGCAGGACCTGCTGGAACAGGTGCCCGACCACCTGCCCACTATGCTCAACTACAAGACGCATGCGGAACATGGTTCGCTATACAACACACCTCCTGTCTTCGCCATCTACGTAGTGATGCTAGTGACGCGCTGGTTACTGGAGAACATCGGCGGGCTGGAGGAGATGCACCGCCTCAATCAGCAGAAGGCGCAGATGCTATACGAGGCGATTGACCGCAGCGAAGGCTTCTATCGCGGGCACGCGCAGCCCGATAGCCGTTCGCTGATGAACGTCACATGGCGGCTGCCCAGCGAAGAGCTGGAAGCGGAGTTTGTGCGCCAGGCGAAGGAGGAAGGGCTGCACGAGCTGAAAGGACATCGCTCCGTCGGAGGCATCCGCGCCAGCATCTACAACGCTATGCCGGTGGAAGGCGTGCGCGCGCTGGTACAGTTCATGGAGCACTTCCGCCAGAAGCATGCCTGAGGACGTAGAGGAGAGGCGAACCTCTAGGAGGCAGGGAGTGTGACAATGGGGCGAGTGCAGATGCTGGCGGAGCTGCTGGAGCGTGCGTATCGGGGCAGTCGCTACCATGCCCTGCGCCGCGCACTAGAAGGCGTAGACGAGGAGATGGCGCGATGGCAGCCGCCGCATTACAAGGGCTTTCCCTGGATGCACGGCTCCATTCTGGAGATTGCCTTCCACGCAGCGGGCGACAAACATGCCCTGCACAACACGGCGTTCGGCGACGGACGGCTCACATGGGAACAGATTCGCCAGCAATTCGAGGCAGACGGAGGCGACCTCGGTGCTGCGATTCGCCTAGCGGACAAGGGACACGAGCAGCTGCTAGCGACCTTGCGCACGTTGAGCGATGAGCAGTTAGAGCAGAAGGTTCCGTATTATCACGGCAGACGGATGAGCGCAGGGGAGATTTTCCTGCTGGCGGCGGAACACGACCTCTACCACGCAGGACAAATCTGGTATGTACGCTGTCTGGTGGAAGGCGATAGGGCAGGGAAAAACCTCGCCGCCCCGTAGGGACGGGGCGGCGAGTTGGGTAGGGCGGACGGGATGGGGTTTACCGGGCAGTTAAGACGATGGTGCCATCCTCGGCACGCGAAACCTGTAGGTTCAGCTGCTCTGCCAGCTCAGCCAAAAGCCTATCGAGCGCCACTCCCATCGATTCCAGGTCCACTCGGGTGAGTGGGTCTGCCTCCCCTACTAGCACTAGTGGCACGCCGTAAGCCTGAGCAAGGTGAGCCACTGTTTGCTCGATGCTGCGTTGTTTCAGCAACAACACGGGCTGTGTCGGTTCCTGAGCCACTTCCGCTGGTAGCCACGCCTTCAGTGTTCCCTGCTCACCCCATGTCACGCTGACCTCTTGTACTTGCCCTGACGGCGTAGCAGGTAGTACCACGCTGGTCTGCTGGTGTACTGTGCCCGACCACAGTGTCTGTCCCCCCACCTTTACCCGGGCGTTGACAGGTTGGGGCGACAGATGGAACTTTAGCACCCAGCGCAGGCTGCCGCCCTCTGTGAGAAACCGCTCAAAACGCACAGGCAAGGCATCGATCTGTACTCGGCTCACGGGCGTGACGCTACCAGATACCACACTCAGCACAATCGCATCGGTTGGCGTCTGACGCGACCACAGCACAAGCGCTAGCACCGCCAGCGCTGCTGCCGCCGCGAAAGCGAAGCGAGGACGCCACGCTAGTTCCCACCAGCGAACGCGTGGCGCAGCGGGAACCCGTTCGTGCACCTCCTGTAGGATGCGTGCGTGCAGCGAAGCGGGTGGTTCCACACGCCTCGCCTCTGCCATCATTTGCCACAGCTGCTGTACGCCTTCCAGCTCGGCGCGGCATGAGGTACATCCCGCCGCGTGCTCCTCCATCTTCTTTGCCAGAGGAGGCGCGATGCTCCGCTCAATGTATGCCGATATCAGTTCCCGAAACTGCTCGCAGCGCATGGCAATCGCACCACTCTTTCGTTCAAGCTCTTCGTGGGGTTTGACGGCACTATCTCCCGAAAAGTTCCCGCGAGGGCTCTAAAATCTCGCGGAGGGCAAGACGCGCACGGTTCAGTCGACTTTTCACGGTACCTACGGGCAGGTTCAATATCTGAGCTATCTCTTCGTAGGAGAGGTTCTCGAAGTGGTAGAGCACAATCAGGATGCGGCGCTCTGGCGGGAGCTGGTCAATCGCCCACTGAAGCGCTCGCTCGCGTTCTTCCTGTTCCACCAGCTCCTGCGGTCCGGGCGAAGTATCCTCTATTTGGCGTGTGAGGGTGTCGCCACCATCCAACTCAAGCTGTTCTTCCAAGGAGAGGTGCTGGCGTCCCCTCGCGCGCTTGCGGAGGTCGAGAAAGGTGTTGACCACGATTCGGTGTAGCCAGGTGCTGAAGTTGGCATCCCCACGAAAGGTGTGCAGCCCCTGAAACGCGCGCACAAACGCCTCTACGACTACATCGCTGGCGTCATCGTAGTTGCCCGTGAGGCGATATGCTAGGTTGTACGCTTGTCTTTCGTAGCGGCGCACCAGTTCGTCAAAGGCGTCACGCTCACCGCGAAGGCTTCTTTCGATTATCTGGCGGTCATCTGGGGCTGTCATCAGTTGCCCCCTCCCCCTGGAGAAAGCGCACGTCGGATGGCTTGCTGCTCCTCGTCACTGAGCGGATGGGAAGGCTGTCCCTGCCGAATCGCCTTCGCGTACACGCGCACATCCGAACGGGTGTACACGCTGGTCAGAACAATGCCGTTCTGCTGGGCGTCCAGCATCGCCAAGGAGAAGCTCTGCTGTCCACCGACATCCTCAAAGGCGTCATATCGCACCAACCCGACGCGCTGCACACACAGGGGAATCTGCCCCTCTAGTGCCGCAACACGTTGTTCCATCTTCTCTTGACGGGTATCCACCTCCTCTACCCGCGCCAGGTGGTCTACCAGCACCCGCTCTAGGCTGACACCGCTTGCGCCCGCAGTCAGCTGACGCAGACGCTTGCTCAGCGAGCGCGTCCTCCCCAGTAACAACACGATAGCCAGTAGCCACACTACCTGTAGCAGCAGACACGCCCCGACCCATCCGGCTGTATTGTGTGCAATACTCTCTTGCAATCCCTGCCACAGGGACATGCAACCAGACCTCCTCTTGAATACGTTGCCCTCACAGAGTATACTCAAGACAGAACCATTCTCGCCAAAAGGGGGTTCCACTCATGCAATCCGTACCAGCCGAAACGCCACAG
This sequence comes from bacterium, assembly GCA_025057335.1. Lineage (GTDB taxonomy): Bacteria > Armatimonadota > HRBIN16 > HRBIN16 > HRBIN16 > HRBIN16. Next base: position 7,879 of record JANWXG010000046.1, read on the forward strand.
CAACCAGCTACTCGGCAGCGGCGCTGGTTTAGGCAGGCTGTAGCTTTATTCGTCTTCGGGATAATCGCCTTCCTCTATCACAGCTTCTTCACCCTGTCGGTGGTGCGGGGCAAGTCGATGGAACCCACCTTCCACGATGGACAGGTAGTATTAGTAGGAAAGGGGGGCATGTTGTTTGGTCCGCTCAAACATGGCGATGTCGTCGTGTTCACTCGCAACGGGGAGCTGCTGGTGAAGCGCGTGGTGGCTCTGCCTTACGAGATTGCGCCCGACGGCACGCAGGTGCCAGCGAACCACATATACGTGGTCGGCGATAACCTGGAAGTTTCGGAGGACAGTCGCGCTTTTGGTCCCATCCCACTGAGCAGTGTGATAGGCAAGGTGCTGTATTGAGCAGGCAAGGAGGTTTATGATGTGGCGTGCATTGCTCGTTTTCCTGGTGCTCTTCGGTATGTCTAACGCGGTGATGGCTCAACCGCCGACGGTGACCGCCGTCCGCTTCGAGGGCTCGCAGCCCGACGGTTCCACCGTTCTGGCAGCGGACGAGCTGCTGGCGGTGATGAAAACGCAGGTGGGGGCTCCCCTCAACGAGCAGCTGCTGGCTCAGGATGCCGAGGCAGTCCAACGCCTGTATGAACAGCGAGGCTACCCCTTGGCGAGAGTGGTCGGTTTTGAACCACAGCCAGACGGCACACTGGTAGTGAAGATTGCCGAAGGGCGTATCCGCGCAGTGCGTGTGACAGGCAACCGGCGCACACGTGGCAGCACCATTCTGCGCAACACCCAACTGCGTCCGGGGGAGATATACTCGCTTCCCAAGATGCAGCGCGAGCGCGAACGGCTGGGCAAACTGCCTTTCCTCCGAGAGGTGCAGGTAGCACCAGAGCCCGCCGATGAGTTAGGACAGGTAGTGGTTAACATCAGCGTGAAGGAGATGAACACCACGCAGTTTGCGGCGGCGGTCGGGTATACCTCACGGCGCGGGTTGCTGGGCTTTCTGGAGTTCTCGGATACCAACCTGTTCGGTGGTGGACAGGAAGCGCAGATACAGTGGCAACGGGGCACCTTCTTCTATGAAGGCGGACCCGAGGAGGGAGAACAGCGGCAAGCATACCTGCTGCAGTATACAGACCCCAGCCTGACCGATTGGGGACTGATTGTAGGCTTCACCGCATACGACCTGCAATCGGTGCTGCGTCCGACCTTCTCCGAGACCGCAGTGACCATACGCACCTTCGAGCGACGCAAAGGGTATCGGCTGTTGCTGGGGAAGGAATGGGCGGAGCGCCTGCGCGTGTTCGCTACCCTGCGCAGCGACGAGGTCAACTACGACGACGCGCCATCGTATCTGCTGTCGCTAGGACAGAAGGCGCTGAACCGGGGTAGGGTAGTAGCACCAGGGCTGCGTGTGCAGTATGACTCGCGCGATGACCGCTTTAACCCACGAAAGGGTATCTTCACGCAAGGCGTATGGGAGTCGGCGCAAAGCTCGTGGGGGGGCGATTTCGCCTTCGATCGGTTCACCGTAGACCTGCGAGGGTATTTCCCTGCACTGCGAGAGGGGGCGATTGCCCTGCGCGCGCTATTCGGCTTCGCTAGTCGCAACCTGCCCCTGTCGGAGAGCTTCTGGTTAGGCGGCTTCGACCTGCGCGGCTACGAGTTTGACCAGTTTCGCGGCGACCGCATGGTGCTGTTCAGCGGCGAGTTGCGCCTGCCCTTGCTGGAGGGGGTGCAGGGCGTAGCGTTTGTGGATGTGGGGGACGCTTGGACGCGCGGAAACAGCGTCCGCCTGAACGCGGGCGCAGGCATCGGGCTGCGCTTCTTCAGCCCCTTCGGCGCCATTCGCCTGGATATCGCTGCAGGCAGGCAGAGGGTGTTCACCTACGTCACGCTGGGGCAAAGCTTCTAGGAGGTTTGCCCGTTGTCCAAAGGGGATTTCCAGCTCTCCTGCCCCATTCCTATCCAGCAGTATCCCGCAGTGGTCATGGCGCACGGGGGTGGGGGCAGACTAATGCATCAGCTCATCGAGAAGATGTTCGTCGCGACCTTCGGCGGCGACGCCCTGCGCGCGCGTCATGACAGCGCGCAGCTGGAGCTACCCGCTGCGCGTCTGGCGCTGACTACTGACTCCTACGTGGTGCGCCCGCTCTTCTTCCCCGGGGGCGACATCGGCAAGCTGGCGGTCTATGGCACGGTAAACGACCTCGCCATGAGCGGGGCGCGACCGCTATACCTTACTCTCGGCATGATTCTGGAAGAGGGCTTGCCGATGGAGACGCTGTGGCAGGTGGTGCTCTCCTTGCATGAGGCGGCGCAGCGTGCAGGCGTGCAGATTGTCACGGGCGACACGAAGGTAGTAGACCGAGGGAAGGGGGACGGCGTCTTCCTTAACACGTCGGGGGTTGGCGTCATCGAGCACAACTTGCGGATTGCGCCGCAGTCAGTACGAGAGGGTGACGCGGTCATCCTCAGCGGTGACATCGGCAGGCATGGCATCGCGGTCATGGCGGTGCGAGAGGGGCTGCAGTTCGAGAGTGAGATAGAGAGCGACTGTGCACCGCTAGCGGAGCCGGTGCTCGCGCTTCTCGACGCGGGCATCGAGGTGCACTGCCTGCGCGACCTGACTCGAGGTGGGCTGGCGAGCGCGCTGGTGGAAATCGCTGAGAGCGCGGGAGTGGGCATCCTTCTCGACGAGTCACGTATCCCCGTGCGCGAAGATGTGCGCGGCGCGTGCGAGATACTGGGCTTCGACCCGCTATACGTTGCCAATGAGGGGCGGTTCGTGGCGTTCGTGCCCCGCGCGCAGGCGGAACAGGCAGTGCACCTCTTGCGGCAGCACGAGGTCAGCGCAGGGGCGCAGGTAGTGGGCGAGGTGACCGCCTCTCCATCGGGCACAGTGGTGCTGCGTAGCGTGATAGGCACATCGCGCGTAGTGGACATGCTCAGCGGCGAGCAGTTGCCCCGAATCTGCTGAAGGCAAACGCCGCCATCCCTGCCCAGATGCTGCAGCCCACGCTCGTGAGGAACAGCCCGACACGAAATGTGTCGGGCTGATAGCGCCATTCCACATGTCGCGCTCCCTGTGGTACCTCAACGGCGCGGAAGCAGCCCCCAAAGGGACGCCATCGGGCGGGTGCGCCGTCTATCCACACTTGCCAGCCCGGATACGCGCTATCTGCCAGCACCAACGTGCCTGCGCCGTCGGGAGAGAGCGTGACCTGCTGCGGTGTAGGCATCTGCCAGCGAACCGCCTCTGCGTCCTCCGCCATCCAGGCGCGAGCGCCAGGAGCAGCAACGAAGGTTACCCGCCACCCCTCTGCGCTGTCGCCGAAGGCAACCGCTCCGACGCCTGCTTGGCGCAGGAGCAGAGGGTCTTCTCGCCAGCGCTTCTGCATCTGGAGGAAGTGCTTCTGGCTTCTTGTGAGCGCTCCCGGCTCGTAGCCTGACGCCTCGCTCAGACCGTGCGCCATGCCGATGTTGGAAGCCAGACTCTCGCGCCATCTCCGCAGGGTCTCCGTGTCGTTCCTCCCGAAATCGTGCGCGTTCACGTAGCGCAGCCAGATGGGCGAGGTGTCTGGCACGAACAGACGCTGCCCGCTCTCTCGCAGGCGCGAAGCCACCTCTGGCTCCCTACGAAGCACATCAGGCGAACAGGTGGGGTTCGCGGGAATAGCAATCCAGAGCAGCTCCGCTACCGTCACCCCCATCGCTATCCACCACCGCCACTTCCCCTGCAGGGAGAGCAATCCGACCGCTAATGCGCTCATGCCTGTGGCTCGCCACAGCGCGCCGCCCAGTACGCCCGCCATGGCACTCGCCTTCACTACCGCTTGTTCGGGAGACAGCGTGCGGTCTTTCACTACCGAAGGGGCAAGGGCGTGTGCGAGACTCTGGTCAATCAGCGCCCACACAGTCGCCAGTACGAGCAAGCCTAAAGGTAACCTCCACCAGCGTCGTCCCGCTACCACCTGCTCTAGTGCCCAGGCTGCCCACATGCATAGCGCGAAGTCTGTGACCGCTGTCCAGCGCAACGGCGTACGGAAGCTCTGCATCCCTGGTATCAGGTAGTACGCCAGCAGGTAAAGCCCGCCATAGGGTCCCACAGCCATCCACAGGGAGAGCAGAGCTGCTCGTTTCCAAAAACGCTCTTCACCCTCCGCCCTGCGCCAGCGCACCAGTACCACGAGCAAAGGAACCGTGCCCACAAAGAACGCCATCTCCCAGTAGAACAGGTTCAGCATATACTCTCCGCGCCAGGGAAAGCCGAACAGGTTGGGCACGAGGAACAGGAGCAGATGGTCGGGACGCAGAGTGTAACCAGTGGACTCCTTGAGCGGGAGCGCATCGCGTTCTGTATGGCGCAGCAGCTCTGCCAGCGGCAGCCAGTGCGCCCCACCGAGGAGCAGGGCGACTAACATGGCAACACCACCCCAGCACAACACGCTTCGCCTCTCCTGAACCTCACGCCAGCGGAATAGTGTCCATCCGAGCAGCAGCAGCGCCAGCGTGTGGAACATCTGTGGGCTACCTGCCAGCGACGCCAGCGCCAGCACGAGGGATAGAGCAGCGGCTCGACGCACGTCGGGACGTTGCATCAAGCCCTCTACCGCCCACAGGCTCCATCCATACCACGCCAGCGTCTGCAAGATGGTCACGTGCTGACTGCGCAGCGTGACCGCGCCGCATAGGCACCACAGCGTGCCTGCTGCCAATGACGCCTGTGGTGAGTAGCCTCTGCGTCGGGCGAAAGCATACACACCCAAAGCCGCTAGCCAGAGGTGTGCTACCGCGCCCCACGAAATCGCCCTCTCCGCGCCCAGCCACGCGACCAGCAACGTGGAGGGATAGAGCAACGCTTCCTGCGGGTTCCCTGCCAGGGTCTGACCGAACAGCGTGTGCGGGTTCCAGAGGGGAAGCACACCGCGTGACAGCCACTCGTGCTGGAAGGCGAGCAGGGGATGGAAATACAGCATGATGTCGCCGTAGTAAAGCACCTCGCCCCGGAGGACCACGCGCCAGAATACGGCGCACGCAATGATGGCAAACCAGAGCGCCGCTGTTAGCCTGACGAGGTTCACTGCGTCGCCTCGCAGTTAGAGGCTGCCCGAATACCGCGCGAGACCTCACCCGACAGCAGGTGAGCAGAGGCGCTCAACGTCTCTTCCTCCCCAGCAGTTGCTCTACGGGTAGACGGCGTTCCTGCCACTGCGCAGCGCTATACCATACAACATGCCCGTCCAGATACGCAACGTTGCCGCCATCCTCGTGGTTGCCTACCCAGTTAGAGTAGATTACGTCGCCGAAAACAGCGGTCGTAGTCTCGGTCTCGGCGGAGGCAGGACGCAGGTACCAGTACGAGACTGTCCGCTCGACGCGCTCACGCCGGGGGCGGGGGCGAGTGTCCGACGGGCAGAAAAACACGTTGAGGTCGTCCGTATAGGCGGAGACCAGACGCACCCAGCGGGTTTTGGGTGGATAGCGGTCGCCGTAGTCCTGAGCGTAGAGCTGCAGCGCCTGCACCAGGTGGCGGAGATGGGAACGGCAGACAGTGCGGTTTGCGGCTTCGCTGCTCCTGCCATACAGGCTCCACACCATGCCCATCAACGCCAGCATGATGAGGAACACCACGAAGGCTTCGTAGTGATGGCGGTGTAGGGCGCGGTCGAGCCAGCGTTCTTTGAACTTGAACGACATGTCACGTCCCCCCTCCTCTGTGTAGAGGGCACGTTCGCTTCCCAGCTCTATTGTAACACGTTTGTCGCTCGAATGGAAACAGGCAGTTTAGAATACTCCCTGCGCTTTGAGGCTCACCCACCTCCCGTCGCCTAGAATCACATGGTCCAGTAGCTCAATCCCCATAATCTGCCCTGCCTGATGCAGACGACGTGTAATCTGGATGTCTTCACTGCTGGGTGTGGGATCGCCGCTGGGATGGTTGTGGGCGAGGATGATGCTGGAGGCGCCATGACGGATAGCCTCGCGAAACACCTCGCGCGGGTGCAGCAGGCTGGAGTCCAGCGTGCCCTTTGTCACCGTTGTCTGGCGCATCACGCGGTTCTTCGTGTTGAGCAACAGCACGACCACATGCTCCTGCTTCTCGTCGCGCAGCTGAGCGTGTAGCAGTGCGTATACATCGTCGG
>JANWXG010000047.1 GCA_025057335.1 bacterium
GTCTTGGCTGCCAACCCCGAGGTGCCCGTCACGTTAAGGTGACCTGCCTCAGGACCGAGTAGGAAGCGGCTATCCAGCGTGATAGGAGAAAGCGCTTCGCCGTTGCGGTACACGCCGATAGGGATGGCGCGCGAGGCGAAGGCATCCATGCGCAGAGCCGTGCGTACGTCCTGCGCGTCTGCCAGGTACACGGGTGCGATGGGAGCGGGTTGCACAGGTTCCTCTGGCATCTGGCGTAATACGGAAGCCACATACAGGCGCATCTCTGGACGCAACGTAGGCATCTCGCTCTCCGCGACGCCGTCCGAGCCGATGAAGTCGTAGATGGGTGTTTCGAGGTCGTTGTAGCCGAAGCCTTCGGTGACTACGCCCCACACGGTGCGCCCTTCACTGCGCACCACCACGATCGTGCCGATGCCCACTGGCGTATCGGGCGTGCACCAGAAGTTGAAGGTGAAGGCAGTGTTGGGCTTGCGCTCCGTACCGACAACGCGCCCAATGGGTTTGTTATACGCTGGCGTTGACATGGCGGCACCTCGCTTCGCACGCTATGGTGATGTAGAAATTTCTCTATGGTTCTGCAATCTCCTGCTTCCGATGACAAGGTTCTGGAGGTCAAGGCTCTCGCCACGCTGTTTCCTCGTCCGTCCACAGGGCTCCGAGCTTCCACACTTTCTGCCTCTGCACCGCTGGCTGGTTCGCCAGGTCCTGTATCGGCGTGCCGTCGGGCAAGGTGAGGTCGGGAGCGATTTCCAACAAGGGCACTAGCACGAACGCCCGTTCGTGCATACGAGGATGCGGGAGGGTGAGGTGTTCTGTCTGCATCTGTACTCCTTCGTATAGCACGATATCGATGTCAATCGTGCGCGGGTTTCCGTAGTGCGTGCGTACGCGCCCCCCTGCCTGCTCTACCGCCATGACGTGCTCCAGTAGCGCTAGCGGTTCCAACGTTGTCCAGACCTGCACTACGGTATTCAAGTATAATGGCTGTGGTGTGTCGTAGCCCACTGGCTCGGTCTCGTACACGCTAGCGCAACGCTCCACCTGCACTTGCGGCGTGTGCAGCCGCTCTACCGCCTCGCGCAGATGGTGCAGACGGTCACCCTGGTTCGAACCTAGGCTCAACCACGCCCGAGCTCCCATACGGCGTCACTTCAGAAACCCGAGAAGGGGGGAATCCGCTTGCGCAACAGGCTGAAAAGCGAAGCTAACATGTTCGCGCGCTCCACCTGCTGTTGGCTCTGCATGGCGTATTGCGCAATCGCGAGGCGTTGTCGCTCCTCCTCGTCGGGTGTGCGATGTCGGTGCATCTCTTCATGTATCCGGCGCAGCTCGCCGTCTTCCACCCAGATACCGTGACACTGGTTGCACCCGTCCAGTTCTACGGGAGAGTCGTACAGGTAGCGGTATGGGTGGAGGGGAATGGCGCAGCGGGGGCAGCGTCGCTCCAGTGTCTCCTGCGCGGAGTAGTACACATCGGGCACAGCGCGGTCTTCTAGAGACAGCAGGATGAGCGGGTCTACCTGCATCAGCGCACGCATCTCCCTCTCGTCAAACCAAACGCCTGCGCAGGCGGGACAAACGTCCACTAAGACTCCGTAATAGGTCTGCGTCTCCATCTCAATGCGGCAGTCGGGGCATAGTAATGCACTCATGACACGCCTCCACGCGAAGGGTATGCAGCCTATTGTACCCTACTACTCCCTCTGGCAGAACCAGCTGTATCGGCTCGACTCGGCATCGGAAATGGGTATCTTCCAGCAGAACACTTCGTCAGGCACACTCTGCGGGCAGTGGAAAATCACGGGCGGCTTGGTGGCTTTCAGCCACTTCGCGTGACCGTCGAAAAACAGGAACACAGCCCCGCCGTTGTGCACGATAGACGGGCAATCCGCGTCGACGGGGTGATACGCTCCATCGTTTAGCGTGATTTGCTCGTCAATGAGTAAGGCGAGCCGAGCGGGACGCTCGACCTCTGTTTCGGGGATGAACGCCAGCCCCGCGTTCATCGAGTAGCTCAGCAGCTTCTCTCGGCGCGGGTCGGATGGGCAAACGTACAGCCCCGCATTCCTGACGTAGGGGTAGAGCACGCCTCCGACGGGGCCCCTCACCGCCAACCAGTCGGGGTTAACAGGCGCAGTGGTCTCCTGTCCAACAGGTACCGCATAGATACATGGCACCCATTGCGCACCAGAGTTCCACAGGAAGCCGCGCATCCACACGGGCCAGGCATCCCGAATCCAACCGCCCATGCAACTGCCGTCACCGTTGCCCGCGTTGCGCCCATCGTAATCCACCCGGTATGCCACCAGAGCCAGCCCCAACTGGCGTAAGTGCGAAAGACAGGTAGTTTGACGAGCCTTCTCGCGCGCCTGAGCGAACACGGGAAACAGGATGGCGGCAAGGACGGCGACGATGGCAATGACGACAAGCAGCTCGATTAGGGTGAAAGCCTTCAGACGAGACATGGCTGTTCCTCCCTCTTGAGGCAGTGACGAATGTATTATATCCGTTTTGCGCGCCAAAGTCAGCCAGCTGGGGAGCTCCCTCAAGCGAAGCGGTAGCCTGACCTACAAACCATACGAGGCTCTACAGGAGCCTGTGCCTTGCCGAGCGTGAGCCCTTTTCGCTCCCTCGCAGGCGTTCGCCGAGGAGGAGCGCACTCCTTCACGTCCCCCCACACAGTTTCGCGATGGAGCGTGAGCCTCCAGAAGGCAGTGTCCTGCCGAGCGGCGAGATAGCCCCTTCCTCCTTTGAACACTTCTGCAGATTGGGCAAGACATGGCTGCCTACTGCCCTGCTCCCAACGAGACGCGTGGGAAGGACAGCACCGTGCGAGGAATTTTTAACACAGCCTTCATAAATCTGGATTATTATTCTCGATAAGGGAGATGAGGTAATACACGAGTACGGAGGGGAGGATGAGTCGATTCACACGAAGGGAACTGGTTCGTGCTGTCGGAGCGGCGGCGTTAGGCGTGGCAGCATGGCTACATCTGCGCCCTCGGAGCGAGGCCCAGCGGGCGAAGCGTGCCCTGCGGATAGCGCACCTGACCGACATTCACGTTCAGCCAGAGGGCACAGCAACACAGGGCATGGTGAACTGCTTGAAGGCAGTGCATGAGATGTCCGACCGCCCCGACCTCATCTTGTTCGGTGGCGACAACGTGATGGATGTGTTCGCCCAAAACCGCGACCGTGCCAAGGTGCTCGCAGACCTTTGGCGAAAGATGGTACGGGAATATTGTGAAATACCCTTCCGTGTGTGCGTGGGCAACCACGACGTGTGGGGGTGGGACAAGGGCAAAAGCGGCTGCAGCGGCAATGAACCCGAATACGGCAAGAAGTGGGCTATCGATACCTTTGAGCTGCCCAACTCCTACTACGCCTTCGAGCAAGCGGGATGGAAATTCATCGTGCTGGACAGCACCTACCCGCACGGCAATGACTACAAAGGACGCCTGGACGATGAACAGTTCGGATGGCTACGCGAGGAGTTAAAGCGCACTCCGCGTGCGACCCCTATCTTCGTGCTATCGCACATTCCTATCCTCTCAGCCAGCGCCTTCCTGGACGGAGAGAACGAGAAAACAGGTGACTGGGTAGTGCCCGGAGCATGGATGCATATTGACGCACGCCGCATGGTGGAACTGTTCTACGAGCATCCGAACGTTAAACTGTGTGTCAGTGGGCACATCCACCTGCTCGACAAGGTGGAATACAACGGGGTCACCTACATCTGCGACGGCGCAGTGAGCGGCGCGTGGTGGCGCGGGAACTACCATCAGACTCGTCCGGGATGGGGCTTGATTGACCTCTACCCCGATGGCTCTTTCACACATGAGTATCGTTCGTTCGAATACCCGCGGTGAAACAGAAGCCGTTGGGGAGTCCGTCCAGTCGTCAACCTCTCCGTTGAGCCAGCCCTAGGGGGAGGGAAATCTCCGCTGCGCCAAGAATCACGAGAGGCGTTCAGGAGCGCATAAGTAGCGCTTGCTCTTGGTGTAGGATTTCACACGACGAGCGTTCAAGGAGGCGGAGAGGATGCGTATTCTCGTCCTGCTAGGGGTCATCCTACTGTGCTGCATCCGCGTTGAGGTAGAGGCGAAGATGGAGGCGACGGTGTCTTGGTGGGTAGTGCCAAGTGCCCAGAAGGTGTTCCGCGAGGAACAGCCACCTACGAACCCCGTCCGTGCAGTCTTCCTGTCTGCTGCGCGTGGCGAACGGGAAGCAGCGCAGTTAGTGTTGCGCCCAGAGAGGGAGACCCAGCTGGTGCGTGTTACCCTAGGCGACCTCACTACTGCGCAAGGGGGACGCTTGCCTGCGGAGCAGGTCAGACTACATCGTGTTGCCTACGTTCACCTGCCTGCGCACGGTAAAGAGTTCCCCGACCCTTTACCCCCCTTGCAGACGCCCCTCGCCCTCAAGCCAGGAGAATGTCAGCCGCTGTGGATAAGCGTGGAAGTGCCTCGGGAGACACAGCCCGGCGTCTATCGTGGTCAGCTAGAGCTGGAGTTTAGCGGTTCCGAGCGCTACCTCGTGCCGATAGAGTTGCGTGTGTGGCGCTTTGAAATCCCGCTCACGCCTTCCATGCGCACCGCCTTCGGGTTGTGGGGCGACGGCATCGCTCGGCTTCACGGCGTTTCCTCCAATAGTCAGGCTCACCAGAAGTTGTTGGAGCGGTATTGGGAGCTGCTGGTGTCCCGTCGCGTCTCGCCTTTCTCTATCCCCGTGGATATCTTTTCTCCAGAAGCGGGCAAGTACCTAGGCGACCCCCGCTTGACTAGCTTCGTCATCCCTTATAGCGATGATGAGGCACAGTTGCGCCGCACTGTGGAGTACCTGCGTCAGGGAGGGTGGATACACAAGGGCTACTTCTACGTGGTGGACGAGCCCATCACCCGCGAGCAGTACAACCGCTTGATAGAGGTGTGCAACCGGGTGAAGAAGATAGACCCCACCCTCAAAATCGTCTCGCCCTACTACCGCAAGCCCGACTTTGACGAGAATAAAACGCCTATCGACCTGCTCGCAGGACATATTAACATCTGGTGTCCTGTCACTAGCTTCTTCGATGCGGAGAGGCTTCGCGAGCGCCAGCAGCAGGGCGAAGAGGTATGGTGGTATGTCTGCTGCGGACCAGGCAAGCCCTACGCCAACTTCTTTGTAGACATGGACGGCGTAGCGCACCGCATCCTCTTCTGGCAGCAGAAGCTCTACGGGGTGCAAGGGTTGCTCTACTGGAACACCATCTGGTGGAATCCCACCAGCACGGCAGACCCCTGGCAGGATATCGCCACTGTGAAAGAAATCAACCCGAACGTGTATGGCGATGGCTCACTGGTGTATCCAGGCAAGCGCGTCGGGGTATACGGTCCCGTCACGTCCATCCGACTGGAGCTGCTGTGCGATGGGGCGGAGGACTACGAGTACCTGACGCTGTATGAGAAGGCATTCGGAGAGTCGGCAACGCGCGAGGTCATCCGCGAGCTCACGCGCAGCCTGACAGAGTTCGAGAGCGACCCAGCGAAGCTGGAAGCGGTGCGAGAACGGGTGGGACGTGCCCTTGACGCCCGATACGCTCGCAAGCGATAATATTCGAGCGAGAAGACATCGCCGCAGAAGAGGAGCGCATGACGAAAGCACGGTTCCCTACCGTCGTTTGGCATGAGCGACAGGTAACGTTCCGCCCGCGCCGCACCTGGAGGGGGGTTCAGCCCGTTTATGCGGTGTTGCTGTTCGCCTTCTTCGGCGACCGTGTGGTGCTTAGCGAGATAGAGGGACGCGGTTGGAGCATCCCAAGCGGTCACATCCAAGAAGGAGAGACGCCAGAGCAGGCGATGCACCGGGAGGCGCGGGAAGAGGCAGGCATCCTGCTGGGGCGGATGCAGCCGCTAGGCGTCTATGTGCTACAGGAGTCCGATGGCAGTCGCTGGTATGCGCCCGTGTTTCTCGGCGAGGTAGCGCACTTCACTACCATCCCCGACAGCAGCGAGTCGCATGGTGTACTGCTCATCCCGCCTGAGGACGTGCAGGAGGTGTACCATTTCTGGGACCCGCTGGTCGCCGAGGTATTTCGATACGCGCTGGAGCAGTATCGTGAGCGATTTCGCCCTGGCGTGCCGCTGCGCGAGGTGTATGCGCAGTTTGCTCGCACGGAGCCTGCAACTGAACAAAAAAGCTCTTCAACCGCTGAGTAGGGAGGTCGAAGGATGTTTATTTCTCAGCGTGCACAACGCACTAGCCCTTCTCCCACCCTCGCCATCACCGCGAAGGCACGTAAGATGCGCGAGGAGGGGATTGATGTCCTCTCCTTCGGGGCAGGAGAACCTGATTTCGACACCCCGGAGTTTGTGAAGGATGCTGCCGTTGCTGCCCTCCGTGATGGGTTTACCAAATACACGCCCACTGCTGGCATCGAGCCGTTGCGTCAGGCAATCTGCGAGAAGCTGTGGCGCGATAACGGGCTGAAGTACGAACCCAACCAAATTATCGTCACCTGCGGAGGCAAACACGCGCTCTACAACGCCTTCCAAGTGATTTGCGACCCAGGCGATGAGGTCATCATCCCCGCACCTTACTGGGTGAGTTACCCCGAAATGGTCAAACTGGCTGACGGCGTACCTGTTTTCGTCTACGCCGATGAGAGCACAGGCTTCGTGCCCACTATCGACGCTATCCGTGAAAAGGTGACCCATCGCACGCGCGCTATCGTAGTCAACAGCCCTTGCAACCCAACGGGAGCGGTGTTCCCTCGCAAGACGCTCAAAGAGATTGCTGCGCTAGCGCTCAAATACGACCTGTACATTATCTCCGACGAGATTTACGAGAAGATGGTATACGACGGACACGAACACTGTAGCATCGCTAGCCTGAGCGAGGAGGTGAAACGACGCACTATTGTGGTGAATGGTGTTTCCAAAGCCTACTCCATGACCGGCTGGCGCATTGGATACGCGGCAGCGGAGCGCGAATTGATTGCTGCCATGACACGCATCCAAGACCAGTCTACCTCCAACCCCACCTCTATCGCGCAGAAGGCGGCTCTGGCGGCACTGCAGGCACCAGAAGACACTGTACGAGAGATGGTGACGGCGTTTGCCGAGCGCCGTCGGGTCATTGTGGATGGACTGAACCACATTCCAGGCTTCCGCTGTGCCGAACCGGGTGGAGCGTTCTATGTTTTCCCCAACGTCTCTGCGCTATACGGCAAGCGCTGGGGCGACCGCGTCATCAATAGCTCGGACGCCTTCACGGAATATCTGCTGGAAGTAGCGCGAGTGGCGGTGGTACCGGGCAGCGGCTTCGGCGCAGACGAGAACATCCGGCTTTCATACGCTTGCTCGATGGACACCATCCGCAATGGTCTCGCCCGCATCGCCGAGGCGGTGCAGGCGCTGGGGTAGCGAGTCGACAAGGAGTGGAAAGCGATGGCAGCACGAAACGTCCACCAGACGGCAGCATCGTTAGAGCAACCGTCTGGAGTGCGTTTGCACCCCGTGCAGGAGCGGGAACGGGTTTTCCTCATCTACGTGAACCCTGACCCAGAGCTGGACCGATACGTTGAGGAGGAGCTGCGCGCCTTGTGTGAAACCGCCGGTATGGAGGTCGTCGGCGAAAGCCGACAGCGACGCAGCCGTCCCGACGCTGCCACCTTCATCGGGAGAGGCAAAGCAGAGCTGTTGTTCCCTCAAGTGCGTGAGGTGAACGCTACCCTCGTCATTGTGGACGATGACCTCACGCCGCTGCAACAGCGCAACCTCGAAGACCTGCTACAAACGCGCGTCATCGACCGCACCGAGCTCATCCTGCAGATTTTCGCCCAGCGTGCGCACACGCGCGAGGGCAAACTGCAAGTGGAGCTCGCTCGGCTGACCTATGAGCTGCCGCGCCTGATGAGCGTGTACACAAAGTTCGAGCAGCAGGCAGGGCATATCGGCGTACGCGGCGGACCGGGTGAAACCAAACTGGAGCAAGACCGGCGCAAGGTGCGCGAGAGAATCGCCGACCTGCAGCGCGAGCTCGAACAGATCGCCCGACAACGCAGCCAACAGCGACAAGGTCGACGACGGTTGCCCTTCCCCTTCGGAGCACTGGTAGGTTACACCAGCGCCGGCAAATCCACCCTAATGAATACACTCTCCGGGGCGAACATCTACACTGACGAACACCTGTTTGCCACGCTCGACCCGACAGTGCGCCGCATCGTGCTACCTGACGGATGGGGCGTGCTGTTGTCCGATACGGTAGGCTTCATCCGCAACCTGCCCCACTCGCTCATCGCTGCCTTTCGCTCCACTCTGGAGGAGGTGACCGAAGCGGACTTCCTCATCCATGTGGTAGACGTCAGCCACCCCCAGATGGAACTCCAACGCCAAGCGGTAATGAACGTGCTCGCCGAGTTAGGCGCCCATAACAAACCGATGATTACCGCCTACAATAAGGCAGACCTCGTCAAAGATACCTATCGCCTGCGTCAACTGGTCGCAGAGACACCGAACTCGGTATACATCTCGGCGCTCAAGGCAGAGGGTATCCCCGAACTGATGCACCATATTTTGACAACGTTGCGATCGTTGCTTCAGCCAGTGAAGGTGCGCCTCCCCTACACGCAAAGCAGCCTTCTCGCGCAGTGCTATGACCTGGGTAGGGTGCGCAGCGCTGAGTACACTGCGGAGGGAATCCTGGTGGAAGCGGAGGTGACCCACGACCTGGCACAGCAGCTGAAACCGTACTCCGTCCTCTAGACACTACCCAGTCAGCTCAAGCGGAAGGCGCAACCTACACTTCGCATAGCACCCCGCCTTCTCCCGCTTCCGCAAGTAGGTCGCCATGCGTTGTGCTACGGAACGACCGCTCCACCTGCTCCAAGGCGTTGTCTAAGCGCTGATGGAGAGGACACGGTTTATCGCGATGCGTCCGGAGCGGCAGTGGACACGACGTGACACGAGGAAGCGGGTCTATCGCCTGTACCACGTCTTCTGTGTGCGTATCGGGCATGCCACCATCGGCTGCTAACCGTAGCGAAACATCCACCATCCGCATCGTGAGGCAGAACACCTTCATACGAGACCCTCCCCCATACCTCGCCCCCGCTGCGGAACATTACTGGCAGGTCGCTACGTAGTGTACAGAGAAATTCTCACCCTGCGAGTGCCTTGTTCAGCGGTGGTTCTAAGGCATTCTCTTCCGCAGAGGTTTTCTACCATCGTCGCCTGCGACTTGCCGTCGCAGGAGGGCTATCGACAGGAATGTGGACGTCCGGTGCGCGAGAGGCACTCCGTTCAGGCAGCGTTTTCAAAAAGACAATCTACCTCTCTCTGTGAGCACAGCACGAGAAAGATGTCAATCGAACTGGGATAACAAGGAGGAGATGAGACAGTGCACAGACGTTGGGGCTTCACTCTCATCGAGTTGCTCGTCGTCATCGCCATCATCGCTATTCTAGCAGCCATTCTCTTTCCCGTCTTCTCTCAGGCGCGGGACAAGGCGCGCTCTGCGTCATGCTTGAGCAACCAACGTCAGCTCGCTCTGGCGACCCTTGCCTATGTGCAGGACTATGACGAAAAGTTCCCGCAGAGCATCTACAGCATGGAAAACCGCGTGCTGCGTCCGGGCAGTGGCGACCGCGTGTTTCTAGTATACGATGCCGTGATGCCTTACATGAAGAACACGCAAATCCTAGTGTGCCCCTCTATCAGTCCGCTCGACTTCTCCCTGATCGTGCAGGCAATCGGTTTGCGCACCAGCGGCGTGTTCCGATACACCGCATACGCTTTCAACTTTGGGCTGTTCCGCAGCAAGGCGATGCCTCCTGGGGTGTTCGAGGCGGACCCGACGGTGAGCTTAGGCTCAGTGAGCGAGCCAGCCAACACGACCATGTTCTACGACACCATCTACCGCCGTCCCAGTGACCTTCCAGTGGATAGCATCTGCCTGCCGCCCACAGGCGCCTTCGGATGGGATAACTTCCCCGCGCACCCGCGCCACGCCGACGGTTTTAACGTGAACTTTGTGGACGGGCACGCCCGCTACTACCCGCGACGAGGAAGCATTGCAGGCACATCTTATCAGAACGGGCAGCCTGTACCCACCTACACATTGCCCTGCGACCTGTCGGGAGTGCCGAGCGGTTTGGCTAACATGTAAGGCTAGCTGTCGTGCGTTCGGACAACGCTCAAGGGGAAGCACGCCGCCATATCTCCACGCGCGCGAACGGGTAGAGCATGTCGTGGGGCACTCCCCGCTTACCGAAGTCTATCCAGTTCAGACGAAAGCTCGTGTCGAACTGCGCGGCGCGCTGAAACGACCGCTTCATCTCCCCCAGAAACGCCATCGCAGGGGCATGGCGTATCCGCACCGCATCTTCCACCTCAAACTGGCTTAGCACCACAACTTGTGCTTGCCGAAGCACTCCCGTATCCCACTCCTGCGTGGGCACGATGAGGCGATACTCCTGCACCTGTTGCGCCCTTTCCGCCCGACGCGACGCCTGCAACTCGCCCCAGTAGGGGCTTAGCGGAGGAGTGTAGAACCAGGGGATTGTGGCGAAGCCGATGCGCGTGCCCTGTGGCAACTCCCGACGTATCCACTCCAGCGCTTGCAGGCGTGGATCGGGCTGGAGCAGGGTGTTGACGACCGCTACGCCCCACAGCAGCGTGTACACAGTCACCGCTCCCGCAGCAGCCGCCACCACCAGACGCCCTGTTTGCTGCGTATTGCGCCATCCTTCGGCGACCAGCCACGCTGTCAACGCCATCAGCGGCGGCAATAGGGGCAGCAGATACCGCCCAAAGCGCACCGCAAATGCGCCCAGAAACAGGTAATACCCCAACACGAACACCCAGAGCAGGAGCACCTGTGGACGGCGCGAAAGCGGCGCTACCAGCATCGCCAGCGTCGACAGCAGCAGCAGAGGCAACCCTAACCCGAAGCGCAGGTTCGTCCAGTAATGATACACCCACCCCCAGCCTGTGTTGACGAACACTAGTCCATGCCCCTCGCGTACGTGGCGCGCCTCGTAGCCCACGTCGCGCCAGAACGCCTGCGGATTCAGCCACACCCCCGGGCAGAAGAACAAGAAAGTGGCTCCGCTCACCCCCAGAAACAGTATCGCTTTGCCTGCCCATGCCTCACGCTGTTCGCGCGCGCGCAGCCAAAGCGCCAGCAGAGGGATGAACCCTACCAGCGCCGCGTTGTAACGAGTGGCTGCAGCTAGCGCGGTGAAAAGGGCAGCGAGGATGAGTGCGCGCCGAGCGCCCGTCTCATAGAGACGCATCGCGGCGAGCAGCGCACCTGTGGTGAACAGTGTGGCAGTGGCGTCGGTGGTTAGGAAATGGCTGTGCAGCGTGTGCAGAGGGACCACTGCCAGCAGCAGCGCCGACATCGCGGCGCACCGCTCTCCGCACAGCCGCTTGCCCATCTGCCACGTCAGCCAGCAGGTCAACACGCCTGCCGCCACCGACAGCCACCGTCCCGTGAGATACAACCCAGCGACCGCCTGATGCTGGGAGATATCGCTGGGGGAGGCAAGCCACCCGTAGGAGAAGCCAAGCAACAAGGCGAGGTGCAACAGGTACAGGTACACTGTGCCGTAGTTGTAAAACTGTGGGTCGAACTGCCCGCGAGGAAAATCCAGTCCCAGCGTATGTCCCAAGATGACCCACTCATCCGGGTGGAAGGAGAAGTAGTGAGAGGAATCAGGCAACCCCCAGCGCAGCCCCACAGCACGTAAGGTGAGCGCTACCGTTAGAACGACGCCTCCTAACCATATCCACCAGCGTTCGGTCGAGCCTTTCATGACGCTTCGCATCGCGCACATTGGAAGGGGAGTAGAACCAGAGACCTGCTTCGCGACCCCTCCCTTCCCGTCTTCCTCCCAAGATGATGCCTCGGCAACGACCCCCCGTCGAATCCAAACCGTCACACATTCAGGACGTCTTCGTCCCGCTCTCCTGACGCACGATGTGCTCCAGAGTTTCCAACACACGCGGGTCGTATTGCTTTCCCTTGCTCGCAGCCATCTGTTGTAGCGTCTGCAGGCGTAGTGAGGTATCTTGCAAGTCTTTTCCGCGCAAGGCGTCTGCGAAGTCTCCTACGACGTGCAGGATTCGCGAAGCGAGGGGAATCTCCTCTGCCTGCAGCCCGTCGGGATAACCGCTGCCGTCCCAGTTCTCATGGTGGTGTCGGATGATGGGGGCGAGGTGGGCGAGCGAGGGAACCTGTTCCACCATCCGCTGGCTCAGCACAGGGTGGAGCTTGAGTACCTCCTGTTCCTCGGGGGTGAGTGGCTCCTGCTTGTTGAGGATAGCGTAGGGGATGCTCACTTTGCCAATCTCCTGCAGCAGTGCGGCGAACTCGATATCGCGCACGGCATGGGAGGACAAGCTGAGCCGCCTGGCAATGGCAGTGGCGTATTGGGCACGCAGGTGTGCGCAACCGCTCGTGCCCTGCTCGCGAATCTCTACCGCATGTGCTAGTGCTTGTAGTCCTTGTCGATAGTCACGGCGGATTTGCTGCGGCAGCCACAGCAGCGCATAGTAGCAGAGAAAGGCAACGCTGCCCCCTACCACAAGGTACACGAAGGTGGTAAAGCTCATGCCGCTGCTTGCCTCGCTAGCGCCAATGCGGCGTGCTCCGCGTGCTGTTCTCCAAACTCTCCAGCTACCAGCGCATCTAGGAAGGCTTGTACCACCTCGGGATGGAACTGAGTGCCTGCTCCCTTCTGGAGCTCTGCAATTGCCTCCTGTACACTCAGTGGTTGTCGGTAAGGACGTTGTTCGCTCTCGCTATCGCTGCCCACCATCGCGTCGAAGGCGTCTACTACCGCGATGATGTGCGCCTCAATGGGGATTTCCCCCATCTTCAAACCGAAGGGGTAACCCTTCCCATCAGGGCGCTCGTGATGCAGAGCAATCCACAACGCGACGGGTTCGAGGTGCTTCATGCCGCTGACCACTTCTGCTCCCTTTAGTGGGTGGCTGCGGATAGCTTGCCAGTCGGCTTCGGTCAGCGTGGTCAGCTTGTTGAGTATTGCCTCATCTACCCCCACTTTGCCCAGGTCATGCAACGCAGTGGCTTCGGGCAGCAGTTCGATATGTCGCGCAGGCACTCCTAGCCGAGCAGCCACACTCATCGCCATTTGGCTAGCGCGCTGCAGATGCGCAGACGTGTAGGGATGTGCCTGCTGTATCAACAAACCCAACGCACGGATGGTTTCGCGGTAGTCACGGATTTGTTGAATACGCTGACGAAAACATTCTCGCGCCGCCAGGAAGGGCACTGCCACTAAAACGAAACCCGCCACCGCATGAGCGCGCGGAAGCAATATCAATAGCAGAGACAACGGCAGCAGAAACACGTAGGTCGACACGACGAGTCGCCACACATAGCGCCACATGTTCGAGAGCGGCTCCCCATTGTACAGGGAGCCTGCTACCGATACCAGCAAACCGTTGGCGGTCAAGTAGACCACAGCCGCTCCCGTGAGCGCCAGCAAGCCCTGCAACGTGAGGAGGTCTGTCGAGTCAGCTGCCAGCCAGTGGTAGGCTAGTCCCGCCGTGCCAGCGCTGAGAGCGGACTGTGCGGCATTGAAAGTGCCCCACTGCCAGCGGTAGCGCAGAGGGTACGAGCGGTTCAGCAGCAGCCCTGCCAGCAAGGTAGGGAGCCCGTCTACCGCCATCGCAGGCAGCGTACCATACATCGCGATGACGGCACAAACGATAGGGAATCCCAGGGTAACCTGTGTTCCTCCGCGCAGTAGGGGGACAGGGAGCAGCTCGGTCAGCGTAGCAAACAACAGAATGGCTACTGCTTCCCCGGGCAACCACCGAGCGGGAGGGGTGTACCACAGGAACGCAGCCACCATGCCGAGTGCCAGCAGCACAATGCAACGACGATAGAACTGCGCCAGCCAGTCGCTCC
>JANWXG010000048.1 GCA_025057335.1 bacterium
GTCACAGGTATCAAACTGCCCATCGGGCAGGCCGAGTTCCGCTTCACCGCTTCAGACGGCACGGAAGTGGTTACGACCGATTGGCAGGCTGGCCCCAACGTGGTGGCGAATAGCGCGCCACAGCTGCTCGTGCCGGCTGGTGGCACCGTCTCGCCAGCTACAGGAGACCAGGGCACGCTGTACACCTTCCGTGTGGTGTATAAGGACACAGAGGGGCAGCCTCCTCTGGCGACCAATGGCGGTTTCATCCGCGTCTGGATTGATGGCACGGAGTACGACATGACTCCTGCCAGCACTACCCCCGACTATGTGAACGGGGCGGTGTTTGAGTACGCTACCCTGCTCGGAGCAGAACCTGCGGTACACCAGTACTACTTTGTAGCTTCCGACGGCGGCAACACCGTACGCCTGCCTGAGACAGGTACATACAGTGGGCCCTCGGTGAATGACTTTAACAAGCTGTCCAACCCGCGCGTGAGTATCACGCCTGCGGGCAACGCGGAGCCGCGTGGACGCAGCGACGCCACCTATACTTTCCAGATTACCTTCACTAACCCGTCGGGAGCACCGCCTACAGGCGAGAACTTCGCGGGAACCCCGCCCGCGCGAGTGATCGAGGTGCTTATCGACGGAACAGCGTACGAGCTGACGGCGCGTCAGCCAGCGAACCCCACGCGCGATGACTTCATCAACGGTGTAACCTACAGCTTGACGCTGAACGCGCCGAACGCTCCTCTGGTGCCAGGGCGGCATACCTTCCAGTTCCGCTTCAAGGGTGGCGCGTTCACTACTCCCGAGCAGACTGTGGCGGTCAACCACAAACCGGAGCTGCGCGACCACAAGGTGACGATGGATGGCAGCACGGCGGTGACGCAGGTTTCCAAGACAGCGCGCCCCATCTTCCTCGTCACCTATCGCGATGCCGACAACGACGCACCGAAATTCGTGCGGCTGTTCATCGACAGCGCTGCGGGCGTGAACATGACGTCAACGGGCGGTACCAACTACCGCGCTGGGGTGGTCTACCGCTACCAGACGCCAGCCCCACTAGCGCTGGGTAGCCATACCTATCGCATCGCTGCGCAGGACGCCGACCCGTTTGCCGAAGACGCTGCCGAGGTCAGCGGCACGTTTGAGGTGGTCAACTTCGCACCGCGCTTGAGCGACGCCAGCGTCGTGCCCTCTACTGGCTCGCACAACGCGGCGTTCACCTATAGCGTGAAGTACACCGACGACGACGGGGATGCGCCTGCCTATGTGCGTGTGCGTATCTTCCGAGCGGATAACACCGAACAGGTGCTGAACCTGACGGGCTCTGGCGACTACGCTCGCGGCGTCACTTTCACAGGAACCGTTCCAGCCAACTCGCGCTTGCCGCTAGGAGACTATCGGTATCGGTTCGAGGCGAGCGACGGTGAGGCGACTGCTCAGCTGGAGGGCAATGGTCCTACCGTGACCAACGCCAAGCCCAGATTGAGCAACGGCACAGTGACCCCTGTGCGCGAGTCGGGACGTGCTGCCTTCCGCTATGCGGTCACCTACACCGACGAGGATGGCGATGCACCGGAGTTCGTGCGCGTGGTGGTCATTCAGCCGAACGGCTCGGAGATTACGTTGGATATGACGGGCAGTGGCACCGACTATACCACAGGAGTCATCTACACTGCCGAGGTGCCTGCTAGCTCCAACCTCGCTCCGGGCAACTACGGCTTCCGCTTCATCGCGCGGGATAACTATGGCGCTGACGCGGACCCACTTCCTGGCACAGGTCCGCAGGTGAACAACCCACCGCAGCTGCTAAACGGAAGGGTCACACCGACTTCCGGCAAACTCAGTACCGAATACGTGTATGAGGTCACTTACAAGGACGCTGACAACGATGCGCCACGACCCTTCGCTGGCACGCCTGGCGGGGAAGTGCAGGTGAACATCGACGGCACGTGGTACGCAATGAACCGAGTCGGCACGGGCACCGACTTCAGAGGAGGCGTTACCTACCAGCTGCGACGTCGCCTGAGCGAAGGGACACACACCTTCTACTTCCGCACACAAGACCAGTTCGACCTGGTAGAGACGCCAGTGCAAACTGGCCCGACAGTGAACCGGGCGACCATCACTCTCACCGCGCCGACAGGCACGGCGGTGCTGGGACAAACCGTGACGCTGAATGGTCAGCTCACGCTGTCAGGTCCCACCACAACAAATACCACGGTGCAGATCTTCATCTCGCCGCCAGTGGGTACGGGCGAAGTGAAGGCGGTGAGCATCGCTGCCGACGGCTCCTTCTCGGCGCAGTTCACGCCGGGAGTGACTGGTCCATGGTCTGCCTATGCCTCGTGGGGAGGCGATGAGAACTACGACGGCGTGAACAGCGCAACGGTGACTATCAACGTGTCGGGCGCGAGCTTCACCATCCCAGCGGGTGTGAGCATGATCTCCATCCCGCTGCTGCCGCCCTCCGGCGATCCCGACTTCCTGTTCGGGTTCAACACAGCGACCATCAACCTCATCCGCTGGTCGCCGCTAGAAGGACGCTACCTGACAGCAGACAGCGTCAGGGCAGAGGCAGGTGCGGCATACTGGGTGCGAACCAGCCGGGACACGCCTGTGACGCCGACTGGTACACTGGCAGACCAGACTCAGCCCTTTGCCATCCCGCTGGCGCGCGGATGGAACATGATTGGCTCGGTGTACCTGCAGCCGACGTTACTGGGTGCGGCTCAGGTGCGTGTGGCGGGACAGTTACTGAGCCTGTCCGAGGCGGCACGCCGTGGGCTGATACGCGACTACGCATGGCGCTACGACCCCGCTTCCCGTGCCTACCGGCAGGTGGGTGCAGGTGACCTCCTACAGCCGTTCGTAGGTTACTGGATCCGCGCACTGGCGGATGTGGAGCTCGTCCTCAACCCGCCTGGCAGTCGCGCCGCTGAGGTCACCAGAACAACCCGCTCGGCGAAGATGAGCGAGAGCGACTGGAGCGTGCAGCTGGTCGCTCGAGCGGGACAGGTCGTCGACTCCGACAACTACATCGGCGTCTCGGACGAGGGCGCGCAGGTGGAGAAGCCCGCGCCGCTAGAGGAATACGTGCACCTGCAGCTGCGGTCGCCTGAGGGCAACGCCCTGGCGGTAGATGTGCGGCGCAGCACGACGGCGAAGCAGGTGTACACCTTTGAGGTGCTCACCGACCTGCCGAACACGCCAGTGACCCTCTCGTGGCCCAACCTGGCGAAGGTAGCACGCCACCTAGAGATGGTTCTGGTGGACCTAGACGCGAACGTGCGACGCGCGATGACGGCAGTGCCGTCCTACACCTATCATAGCGGCGCTCAGGGAGGCACTCGCCGCTTCCAGATTATCGTGCAGCCACGAGTGCGCACAGCGCCCGTTATCAGCAATGTGCGCGTCGCACAAACCCGCTCGGCAGGCAGCACGCGCGTGCAGATTAGCTACGCGCTGAGCGCGGAAGCATCGGTGGCTGTGCAAATCACCGATGCAACAGGTAAGCCCGTGCGGGCCCTGCAGGCGGGGCAGGCAGCAGGACGCGGTGTGAACAGCGTCACGTGGGATGGACGCAATGCATCAGGCGTGGCGGTGCCAGCGGGCGCCTATCTCGTGCGCATCACCGCTACTACTGAAGACGGGCAGACCGCCAGCGTCGTGCAGCCCATCGTGTTGACGCGATAGACAAACCGGAGCTTCCCCCTGCGGGGAAGCTCCCTCCTATATTTTGTGAGAGACCATGAGGAGGTTCGAGGCAATGAATCCTTTTCGGCGGACATCTGTGCGGGTGTGGACGGCGCGATTGGCTTTACTGCTAATGCTACTCCCAGTGGGAAGTAGTCCTCTGGCGGCAGCACAGGGGAGGACGCTGCCTCCGACAGTACTGGTATTGCCTGTTGCTCCGACGCAGCAAGCCGACGTTACGGTGCCAGCGACGCTGAGCACGAGCCTGACCCGCGCGATGTCCTCAATGCTCCGAAGCACAGGGAAGTTCGACGTCGTGCCCTTCGATAGGAGGAACCCTTCTGTTGTGCGTGCTCTGGAGGAGAGGCGGCTGCGTGAAGCGGAAGTAAACCCACCCTTTGAAGAGACGGGAGTGATTGTGCGCCTGGCGCGCGACCTAGGTGCCGATTATGCTTTAGCGGGTGTCATCGAGGATTACCGCTACGATGCGGAAGCGCGCAAAGCGTCATTATCCGTCTCTGTGCAGTGGGTGGAGGCGAAGAGTGGTCGCGTAGCCAAGTCGGTGGCTGTGTCGGTAGAAGCCACAGGGGCTGCTACCAGCACGCAAGAGGAGGTGAACGCAAGGGTCGCCGCAGAGGCGGTCAATCGCGTGCTGCAGGAGCTGGCGATTGGGGAAGTGAGTATGACACAGCCGACAGCTGCTCCTGCGAAGAAGCCCGCAGTGAAGCGAAACAATGTGGGTTGGATTCTGCTGGGCATCGGTCTGATTGCGGCGATTGCTTCCGGCGCGCGTAGCAACGGCGCCGCAGCAGACACACCTCCACCACCTCCGTTCCCCTAGAGAGGGGGCACCTGTGCGTGGTACGGAGTACCCTCGTATTCTCTCTGTGGTTCATCTTGTGGAGCGGCGTTGCCCAAGGGGCAGCGCCGCTCTATAGCGTCAAACTCTCCGTCTCGCCTCCCCTCTTGCTCGCCGATGGCAAGTCCGTCGCTCTAGTCAGTGCGGAAGTGCGCGATAGCAAAGGCAATCTGGTGCCCGATGGCACGCAGGTGCAGTTTAGTACCACTCTCGGACTGCTGCGAGACAGTGTGGTCAGCACGAGTGCTGGCGTGGCGCGCACCCAACTCACCAGCGCTACACTGCCTGGCGTCGCGACTGTGACCGCTACCATCCCAGGCGCTGCCGCCTTCGAAGAAGCAAAGGTGACCTTCACCGATGACCCCGAGATGTTGCGTCAGCGGGCAAACACCTATCTGTTCACCAGCTCGCAATATCTAGCGTATAGCGCCGACTGGCGTTACGTCGAGGCGGTGTCATCCGACCAGAGGGCGGAAGTGGTTATCGGCAATGTGCGCCTGCAGGCGCGTAGCTACCAGTATCGCCTCGACGAAGATTTGCTTGTCGCAGAGGAAGCCGTTCTGACACGAGGTAAGCGCGCGTTAGTGGCGGAACGATTGCGCTACTCGCCCCGTCGGGATGAGGGACAGGCGCTTCTCGTAGAAGACGGTCAGGTACGGGAAGTCGCTTTTAAAGGACCTTTCTGGGAACAGGAACCCATCGCTGCTCGGCTAGACGCCTACACCTACGCCGACCTCTCTGCCAGTGAACTGCTTTTTGTGGCTGATAGCGCTGTGCTAGTGCCCGGCGAGCGCATCCAGTTCCGCAATGCCAAAATATACATCGCAGGGCAGCGAGTACTCACTCTGCCCATGTATGACCTCTCCTTTCGCACGGGCGAAGCACTAGGACAACAAATCGTGGGGGTCAACTCAGGCGGATTGACGCTAGACCTGCCATTCTACTACACCGTCTCACCGCAGGCGGTGGGAGCATTGCGCTTGCGCCATGCGCAGCGGGTGGGACGAGCGGTGTACGCGGTGCGTCCCGGCTGGTCATTAGACTTAGAACACACATACACCCGACCGGGCGTGATGGAGGGTGCCTTCATCCTCACTAGCCTGTTGCGCGGCGACTGGGGGGTGCGCTGGAGCCATGCTCACTGGTTCGGGCAAAACGCCAGTACTCATCTCTACGTAGACCTACCTGCGCATCGCCACCTGTATGTGAACAGTGGGGCGTCCTACGGGTTCGGAGGGGGACGTGTAGGGCTCAACCTGTCGGGGGGACAGAGCCTATCGGGCGTGCGTTACCGTGACCTGCGTAGTGACCTGTTTGTAGAGAGCAAACCGCTCCGACTGGGCAATTCGCTACGGGCGACCCTGGCGACCACGATGAGCCATCGAGTGAGCGAATTCTCTCAAACGCGCGTGCATACCCAAGGCATCGGGGTGCGTTCACGCCTGTATGCTCTTCCGCTGCGATGGATGGGGTTCACTGTGAACTCTTCTGTGATGGCAAGCTACCTCTGGGGGAATCAGCGTACTACTGGTTCCAGCTTGCTGGCAACAGTTTCGGCGAGCAGAGGGCTGTGGGATGGGGCGTTGCTCAGCCTGACTTACGATTACGCGCAGGACCGCCTGGCACAGATGACAGGGTATGGCAGGCATCGTCTGACTGGAATGCTGGGGTGGTCGGTGGGACAGAAGATGGACGTCTCCGTGGTAGGCACGCGGGTACTCGACAGCGATTCTCATACCCTCTTTGCAGACGCCTCCTATCGCTTCAGCTCCCTGTGGCGTGTCGGGGCTAACCTCAGCATCAACCGTTTTCAGGGCTCCCAGTACAGGGACGTGGAATTCTTGATTGGCTACAGGATAGGCATCCGCGAGCTCCTTTTCACGTGGTCCAGTCTTACTCGCCGCTGGCAGGTAGACCTCATCGCTGTAGGGTTTTAGCAACAGGTGGGCGACCGATGCAACATCGCAGAGGAAGGGGAAAAGGAATATGATTGCGGAAATCGTCTCAGTGGGCACGGAGTTGCTCATGGGGCAGACCGTAGATACCAACGCTGCCACCGTTAGCGCTGCTCTGCCTGCGGTGGGATACCGGGTGTTGTTTCGCCAAACGGTAGGCGATAACCTCGAGCGGCTCACACAGGCGCTACAGTTGGCGCTGTCGCGGGCAGACGTGGTCATCACCATCGGCGGGTTAGGACCGACGATGGACGACCTGACGCGCGAGGGCATCGCCGCAGCACTCGATGAACCACTGATTCTAGACCATGACCTGCAGCGGGAACTGCAGCAGAAGTTCCAGCAGCGGCGCTACCCGATGGTCAACAGCGTGCTGCGTCAGGCATACCGCCCCGCCTGCGCCCGCCCACTGCCAAACCCTCACGGCACTGCTCCTGGGCTGATTGCCGAGAAGGGAGACAAGGTAATCATCGCCCTTCCCGGCCCTCCCGCCGAGCTGATACCCATGTTCCAGGACTATGTGTTGCCCTACTTGCGTGAGCGGGCGGGGGGCGAGCCGGGCGTTATCCTATCGCGCATCGTACGCGTGTGTGGCATGGGCGAGTCGCTAGTGGAGGATCGCATCAAAGACCTAGTACAGGGTTCCAATCCGACCGTCGCGCCCTACGCGAAGACGGGCGAAGTGCACCTGCGCATCACCGCGAGTGCTCCCTCTCCAGAACAGGCGCAGGCGATGATTGCCGAGGTAGAAGAGCAGATTCGCGCGAGGCTCGGCAACGCGGTGTACGGCGTGGACGACCAAACTCTGGAGCAGGTAGTGATGGAACTGCTGTGGGCGAGGGGGGCGACTGTAGCGGTTGCCGAGTCGTGTACTGGAGGTCTGCTAGGGCATCGGCTTACCGAAGTGCCGGGGAGCTCCAAGGCGTTGTTAGGTGGTGTCGTCGCCTACAGTAACGAGCTGAAGCAGCAACTTCTGGGCGTGCCCGAAGAGGTGTTACGGGAGCATGGCGCGGTGAGCGAGCTGACAGCTCAGGCGATGGCAGAGGGCATCCGCCGCCTCACGGGCGCCCACTGGGGAATAGGCATTACGGGCATCGCAGGCCCGACAGGAGGCACCCCGGAAAAACCTGTCGGTCTGGTGTACATTGCGATCGCCTCTGAAGGGGCAACGCGCGTGGCAGAACATCGCTTCATCGGCAGGCGTAGCGAGGTCAAGTGGCGCGCCTCACAGGCAGCGCTGGTCATGTTGCGTGAGGAGCTGCTCTGATGCGTCTGTTCTTCGCGGTATTGTTAGATGACCACACGCGACGGCGCGTGGCGCTCGTGCAGGAGACGATGAAACGGTCGCTAGCGGGACAGCGCATCGCTTGGGTCACGGAGGAGAACCTCCACCTTACCCTGCGTTTCCTGGGCGAGCAGGACGAGAAGGGCGCACGTTGCGCCATAGAGGCTGGACACTCGGTCGCACGCCAGCTCTCTCCGTTTCACTTCACGGTGCGAGGTGCGGGGGTGTTTCCCGACCCGCGCCATGCCCGGGTGCTGTGGGTAGGAGTAGAGGAGCCGGCAGAACCGCTGTACCAGCTCGCGCGTCATCTGGAAAACGCACTGCGTCGGCAAGGCTTTCCTCCCGAAGACAGGCCCTTCCGCTCCCACATCACCCTAGCGCGAATCAAGGAGCCTCTTCCCACCCAAGTCATCCAACAGCTGTTCAGCTGTCTGCCCGACGAGCCGCTAGGCAGTGTGCAGGTGCGCTCTTTCGTGCTGATGCAGAGCGTACTACGCCCTGAGGGAGCGGTATACACACCTGTTCAAGAGTTTGTGCTGCGCTAGGGATATTCGGCTGAGTGCTCGTCGGTGCGCCAGACGCTACGCAGCGAACCCGTCGGGCATCGGGTATACTACAACTAATCTCTTTCGCTCTGAGGAGGACAGCTGTGCGAACTTACGCGTACGGATATCCGCGCTTGGGCGAGAACCGAGAGTTCAAGCGAGTCGTTGAGGGCTACTGGCAGGGCAAGCTGGATAAGACACAACTGCGAGAGGGCATCCGCCAGCTGGAGCGACAGCGCGATGATACCTATGCCCAGTTTGTCGACGCCCACCCCGTAGGGGAGATGACCCTGTACGACCACCTGCTGGATACGGCGATCATGCTGGGCATTTATCCGATAGACCCAGAAGACCTAGATGCCTACTTTGACTTGGCACGTGGGGCAGAGGCGCTGCCCATGACGAAATGGTTCAACACCAACTACCACTACCTGGTCTCACATCTCTCTCCGCATACCGAGTTCCGTCTGCACTGGAATAAGCCGCTGCAAGCATATCAACAGAAGCCCTCAGGCTACCCCTATCTCATTGGCCCATATACCTTCCTGCGCCTCAGCCGTGGTCTGGAACCGGCGCAACTACCGAGCCTTCTGGAGAGGCTGACCCCTGTGTACGCCGAGATAGTGCAGAGTCTGAAGGAGGCAGGCGCCGCCTACATACACGTCGACGAACCTGCCCTCGCTATGGAGGTCGCGGAGGACGATGTGCGAACCATCTGCTCCGTATACCAGACGCTGGGGCAGCACGCTCCCATCCTGCTGTTCACCTACTACGATAGTGTGGACCTGCTACCCGCCTTGTACGACCTGCCGATTGCTGGTGTTGGCTTAGACCTGGTGCACGGAAAGCGAAACCGAGAGACCCTCGCCCAACAGGGCTTCCCCAGCGACAAGGTGTTGATTGCTGGTATCGTCGATGGACGCAACGTGTGGAAGACAGACCTGCGTGTCGCCGCCGAACGTGTGCGTCAGCTGCAAGCGCAGACTGGCGCTACAATATGGATATCTAACGCCTCTCCGCTGATGCATCTTCCCGTAACAGTAGACTGGGAAACACAGCTCGACCCTGCCCTGCGCGAACGGATTGCTTTCGCCAAGGAGCGCTTGCAAGAGCTCAACCTGTTGAAAACCCTGCTTACCGAAGGGGAGACCGATGCCACCCGCTCTTGGAACAGTTATCAGCACGACACTCGCCACTGGTACCTGCCAGCAGTGCAGCAGCGCGTGGCTCAGCTGACCCCCGCAGATTTCGAGCGCGAACTTCCTTATACCGAGCGCAGCCAGCTCCAGCGCGAACGGCTACAGCTTCCCCTGTTCCCCACCACCACCATTGGCAGCTTTCCGCAAACCGCCGAGGTGCGCCAGATGCGACAGGCATATCGTACGGGCAAAATCTCCCCGCAGGAGTATGAGCAGTATATCCAGCAGCAAATCCGCGACCTGGTTCGGCGTCAGGAGGAGCTGGGGCTGGATGTGCTCGTGCACGGCGAATTCGAGCGAACGGACATGGTGGAGTTCTTCGCGGAGAAGATGGAGGGCATTGCCTTCACACAACACGGCTGGCTGCTCTCCTACGGCACGCGCGTCTATCGTCCGCCTATCATCTACGGTGACGTCGCGCGTACCCAGCCGATGACCCTCAAGGAGATTACTTACGCCCAGTCGCTGACGCAAAAGCCAGTGAAGGGCATGCTCACCGGGCCCGTCACCATCATCGCATGGAGCTACGTGCGCGAGGATATCCCTATCGAGCAGGTGGCTTATCAGATTGCCCTCGCGCTGAACGACGAGGTGCGCGACCTAGAGGAGGCAGGCATTCCCATCATCCAAATCGATGAGCCCGCGTATCGTGAGCGGGCGCCCCTGAAGAAGGCGGATTGGGATGCTTACTTCCACTGGGCAGCGCAGGCGTTCAAACTCGCCGCACACGCCCAACCTCAAACCCAAGTGCACACGCATATGTGCTATTCCGACTTCGGTGCAGTGCTGCACTACATCGACTGGATGGACGCCGACGTCATCACCATTGAGGCGGCGCGCTCTAGAGGTGAGGTCATCAGTGCGTTTGAACACTACAACTACGCGCGGCAAATCGGACCAGGTGTGTTTGACGTGCATACCCCCGCGATACCTAGTGTCGAGTCGATTGAAACCGTGTTGGAGCGGGCGGTGCGCGTGTTCCCCAAAGAGCAGTTCTGGGTGAACCCGGACTGCGGTCTCAAGACACGCCGGTGGGAGGAGGTTCTCCCCGCTCTGAGGAACATGGTGCTGGCAGCGCACAACCTGCGTGCCAAGTATGGAGGTTGAACTCATGGGGCGGAAGCCGACAGGTTCTCCGCCCCTGACGCACTACCCACCAGCGGCAGCGAGTGGGCGCACCTCTTCCTGTGCTTCTTCCGTTGACCAGCGCAGGGTAGCGGGGTCAGCGCGGTCGATAAACAGAATACCGTCCAGGTGGTCTACTTCGTGCTGGATAATCCGTGCAGTGAGCCCCTCTGCCTTAAACTTCATCGTTTTTCCCTGAAGGTTTTGCCCCTTCACCCAGATTGTCTGGGCGCGACGTACGTTACCAATTAGCCCAGGTAGGGAAAGGCACCCTTCGGGCGGCTCGGTCTGCTCCCCCGCCATCTTCAAAATGACGGGGTTGATGAGCGCATGCACCTGCGGGTTGTCCTCGTCAGACATGTCGGTATACAGGATGATACGAACCGACTGTCCCACCTGCGGTGCGGCGAGACCAATGCCGTTGGCATCATGCATCGCCTTGCGCATGAAAGAGACCAGCTGTCGTATCTCTGGTGTGATACGCTTGACAGGCTCTGCCACCTGACGCAGGATGGGGTCGGGGTATTTTACGATAGGGTCGCCCTCTGCTCGCGGAAAGGGCGGTAACGACATCGCCATCTCACTCTCCCTCCGCGAGTATTATACCCTGTTCGCGGCGGTTTGCACGCTCTCCATCATGCCATCTTCCATGCCCATCATGCGTGGTGGCGCTCCAACCTCGCCGCTTGTGGGCTCGGAAAGGAACACTGGGGTACCGAATTTGGGCGAGGCGTAAGGCAAGTGCGTACTGCCTCGAGCTAAGATGTGCTGGTAGTTCGCACTATCTCCTTCGTAAGGCTCCCCGCCGTTCCAGGGCACCCACGAGCGGGCGTTACAGTAATGGCAGACATACGCGCGACGGAAGCGGTCGCGAGTGCGGTTCGGGTAGGAACGGTGCAGAATGTGCCCATGAAAGAACAGTACGTCGCCCGGCTGCATCGGCACAGGGATGGGGTCAGGGTACTTGCGTACCACCTTGGTCAGTGTGTTCACCTCATCGTCGAGGTGGCTGACGTTCTCCACCTCGAAGAGGTCTTCGAACACGCCATCAGCATGCACCAAGCCGTAGGGGGAAGTGGGCGGATAGATAGGTTCACAGTGCGAACCAGGGATGACCCACAGACAGCCGTTCTGCTCGTCAGCGGGGTCCAAAGCGATCCATGCGCCGATGAGTGTGTCGGGGTAGGTCGTGATGTAGTAGGAATCCTGATGCCAGCCCTGTCCACCCATGCCCGGCGGGTTGAAGAAGAGCATGCTTTGCAGCGCCAGCACGTCGGGACCAATCAACGCCTCCAACACGTCCAGCACGCGCGGATGGAGTAACCCCCACTCGGCAGTGGCGTCGATGCGGTGGAGCTGATGGATGCGCGTCTGCGTTTTGAATACCTCTTCCAGGGACGCCCTTTCAGACTGTTCAGTGGTAGCGGGAGGCTGGCGCCGGGTCTCCGCCCAGTCTATTAGTCTCTTCACATCCTCTTCAGAAAGCAGATTTTGCACCTTCAGATAACCATGACGCTGATAGTGCACATACTCCTCTACCTTCACCCGATACCTATCGGCTCGTTCTACCGCTCTTGGAGTATACGCCATTTCCTCGTCCTCCATAGTCATTTGGTGCTGCTAGTAGTATACTTTCTCCGTCAATTGTCTGCAAGTCTGTGTGGAGGCGTTTTGAAAATTTCTCGCGCAACCTTACTGTGCACAGGAAGCGCTCAGAGTGAAGAGGCAAGAGATTCTTCGCTTCGCTCAGAATGACAGGGGCGCACTGACATGCGCCACTATCAACAGGGCACGTCTCAGCACCCGAGTGCACACGACGAGCTCTTCAGCTTGTAGTGAAGCACGTGAGTGCTTTTCGTGGACAAACGACATAGACTTCAGAACGACACAGGTTGTCATGCTGAGCCGTAGGCGAAGCATCCCTGACTTTCGCCGAGCCGAGGTTCTTCGCTCCGCTCAGAATGACAAGAGGAGAGAATGACGAAAAGGGCTAGAGGGTGAGGTTCCCGTCGAGCCGCCGGTATGCCCTGCCTGCGCAGGTTTGCTCAATCCGCGCGTGTAGAAGATTACCCCACCTACCTCTGAGCAGAAGACCCATGCCGTGAAACAGGCGGTAATAGCTGCTTCAGTCGGAAGATTTCATCGCGGATTTCTGCAGCGCGTTCGAACTCCAGCGCCTTCGCCGCTGCTTTCATCTCCTTCTCCAGTTCGGCGATGACGGTATGAATATCCTCTGGTGTGGCGTTGTCGGGCAGCTGAGGGCGAACGGTGTATTCCGCTCGCTTCTCCGCTACCTTTTCGGCGCGTACGACCTCGCGCACCGCTTTCACGATGCTCTGCGGGGTGATGCCGTGCTTCTCGTTGTACTCCATCTGTATCTTGCGGCGGCGGTTGGTCTCGTCGATAGCGCGTTGCATGGAGCGTGTGATGTTGTCAGCGTAGAGGATAACCTGTCCGTTCACGTTTCGCGCGGCGCGCCCGATGGTCTGAATCAGCGAGGTCTCCGAGCGCAGGAAGCCCTCTTTGTCCGCGTCCAGTATCGCCACCAATGACACTTCGGGCAGGTCGAGCCCCTCGCGCAGCAGGTTGATGCCTACCACCACATCGTACACACCCAGTCGCAGGTCGCGCAGAATCTCCGCCCGCTCGATGGTCTGCACGTCCGAGTGCAGGTACTGCACGCGGATGCCCAGCTCCTCTAGGTAGGCAGTAAGGTCCTCCGCCATCTTCTTCGTAAGGGTAGTCACTAGGGTGCGTTCCCCACGCTCCACGCGCTGGCGTATCTGCTCCACGAGGTCATCTATCTGCCCTTTCGTCGGCTTCACGATGACCTCGGGGTCTACTAGCCCTGTGGGGCGAATCAGCTGCTCCACAATCTGCTGGCTATGCTCACGCTCATAAGGTCCAGGCGTCGCCGAAACGAAGATGACCTGTTTCCAGAGCCGTTCCAGCTCCTCGAACTTCAGCGGGCGGTTGTCCAGCGCGGAGGGCAAGCGGAAACCGTACTCCACCAGCGTCTCCTTACGCTGGCGGTCGCCGTTGTACATGCCGTGCAGCTGCGGGATGGTCTGATGCGACTCGTCGATGAACACCAGGTAATCGTCGGGGAAGTAGTCCAGCAGGGTATGCGGTCGCTCGCCCGGTTGGCGTCCGTCGAAATAGCGCGAGTAGTTCTCGATGCCCGAGCAGTAGCCCAGCTCG
>JANWXG010000049.1 GCA_025057335.1 bacterium
CCAGAGGTTCACTCTCCAAAGGTCTCCAGGCTGGAGGGCTATGCTTCTGCCGAGTCACCTTCCTGTCATGCTGAGCCGCAGGCGAAGCATCTCTGTTTGGCAGGCGGTGAGATTCTTCGCTGCGCTCAGAATGACAGGGGCGCACTGACGTGCGCGACTACGAGCACAGAAGTGCCCGCGGCAAACTCTCTAGCTCGTAGTGAAGCACGTGAGTGCTTCCCCCAGACGAGCGATACGGACCTTAGCATGACAGGGAAGCGTAGGGGCGAGGTTTCTGCCGAGTCACCTTCCTGTCATGCTGAGCTAACGCGCAGCATGAAAAGGAGAACCTAACCCAGCTGCTGTGCCACACAACGACATTACCAAGTCACGGGTCAATAAGGCGCTATCTTTGTACGGGGCGTGATGAAGCAGCGTGTGGACTGCGAAAAGCGGGGGCTACGGCTCTCCATCCACAGGCAAAGCGAGTTGCGCTCCGTCATCGGTCTTCCTGAGCATCAAGCGGTACTGCTCCTCGATGTGACCTACCTGCAGCCGCCGTAGTATCATCTCGTGATACTTGGGGTCAATTTCGGCAGAGAGGAAGTTTCTGCCCAGCCTGCGGCATATCTCTACTTCCGAACCGCTTCCTCCAAACAGCACGAACACCGTATCTCCTGGTCTGGTGCAGCTCAGGATGAGCATTTCGGCAAGCTTTTGCGGTATCTGGCAAGCATGGAACGTCTTTTCCCGGCTGACGTTCTTCACGAGGTCGAAGTAGAACCAGCTGTAGGGCATCCTGCCCTTGGAGCCATTCGCCAGGTTGCGCAAGATGCGCTTGTCCGTGGGGTTCTGGTAGGGCTGAGCGACCTGGTCTTTGTAGAAGCGGTTGTGCTCGGTTTTGCGACAGTGCAGGATACTTCGGTGCGCAGTGGTAAATCGGCGTGGGCTGTGTCCGACGTTGGTGTTGTAAATCCATACGTAGTCATGCACCGCGTAGCACGCCTGGTCTAGAAACTTCACGCGCAAGTAGGCGTTCTGCTTTGGGTAGTTAATTAGGAACATGTTGCCGTCATCTCGAAGCACGCGAAGCGACTCGCGAGCCAGCTCAATATACCACTCAACATACTCCTCGAACGTGCGCGTATACGACTTATCCCCGTACTTCACACCCACATTGTAGTCAGGGTCTCCATATACCATATCCACGCACTGGTCGGGCAGCGCTCTCAGCAGGTCCATCACGTCGCCCAGGTACACTTTGTTCAAGTATTCAGGGGGTACCGTGTTCACTCTGGTTGTCACCTCCTGTGCAGATGGTATTCTGCCTTCCGCAGGAGACGGATGGAGTCTATGCTGCTCGGGTCGTCAAAGCGATACAGGTAGAGTCGCACTCTCATTGCCGGATACGCCTGCCCTCTGACTCGCTGAGATTGCCTCAGCACGTAGCAGGCGTTGATGTCTTGTATCTGTATGCCCACCTCGCTGGCTTTCTGCAGGTAGAACAACACAGGATGAAACAGTCTCTCCATACCGCTTCTGCAGACCAGTCGTGCAGATTGAGGGTGTCGGAGAGACAACACCTCAGGATACTTTCGGGATTACTGTAGACATAGTGGTGTGACTGGTTAATACCCTGCCTGCGCGGGGGAATGTGTTTGCGCAGGCAGGCACAACCTCATTCTATCGTGGTCACTCGAAGAGGCAAAGGTAACGCGCTTGCGCGAAACTCTCATCGCGGCTTCACGTTCACCTCTGGAATGACCTTGCGTAGGTGCTTCGCCCAGATTTCGCCTAGTTTCAGGGGAGTGGTCTTGTGAAAATCGGCATGGCGCCTATCCACGGTGATGAGTAGGTTGTCTTTGACGTAAATTGCTGCCTCTCCGCCTGCAGCTGGCTTCACCACGATGTCCTCTGGCTGGATGTTAGGGTCTGCCAGAATGGTTCTGAGGCGCGTGGTGATGGCATCTGCACGCTGTTGAGGGGTCATCCCCCCAGCGCTGAAGCGAATGCGCAGAATCAACTCGCCCCCGACTGTTACTTCGCCCGGACGCTCCTCCTGTGCTGCACACAGCGCCCCAGAGGACAACAGGGCTACCAATAGCACGGCTATTCTTCGCATCTGTTCACTCCCTTCTCTCCACACTACACCATCCCTAAGATGTGGTATCCGCTATCGACGTATAGCACCTCTCCAGTGACCCCTCGCGCGAGGTCGCTGAGCAGGAACAGCGCGGCGTCGGCGACCTCCTCCGCCTCGGTGTTGCGACGGAGGGGAGCCACTTCACGTACACGCTGCAGCATCGTGGTAAACCCGGCAATGGCTCGCGCGGCGAGTGTGTTGACAGGCCCCGCCGAAATGGCGTTCACCCGAATGCCCTGGGGACCCAAGTCGTTGGATAAGTAGCGCACACTAGCTTCCAACGCCGCTTTCGCCACACCCATCACGTTGTAATTAGGCACGACGCGCTCGCTGCCTAGGTATGTCAACGTCAGCACACTGCTACCCGCGCCCATCATCGGCTCCAGCGCCTTGCACAGCGCCACTAGTGAGAACACACTGACGTCCATCGCGAGGCGAAATCCCTCGCGTGAGGTATCCACATACCGCCCCGACAGCTCCTCCTTCTTCGCGAAGGCGACACTATGCACCAGGATGTCCAGTCGCTCCCAGCGCGACTGTAACTCCTGCGACAGTCGTGAGATTTGCTCGTCATCCGACACGTCGCACGGCAGCAGCCACGTGCCTGGCAGTCTCTCCGCCAGCGAACGCACGTTGCGCTCCAGCCGCTCGTTCTGGTAAGTCAGCGCAAGGGTGGCTCCTTCCTGCGCCAGCCGCTGCGCAATCGCCCAGGCGATACTGCGCTCACTAGCAACCCCCAGCACCAGCGCTCTTTTACCTTCCACCAGTCCAGCCATGCACGAAACTACCCCCATCAATGAAGAACGCCTGTTTCTCGCTGATTCGCCAGAGAGAGTGGTTCTCCCTGCCTCTGGGGGGGGGGTACAAGTCACTGACAAACAGGGAAGTGTGGATACGACAGTGAAAAGATATCTCAACCCGAAGCTGAGGAAGGGGGGTGCCTATGCTGGCGCTAATTGGCGGAACCGGCATGAGCGACCTGCCGGGCTTTACGGTGGAGCGCAAGCGGATTTTGTGCACGCGCTACGGCGAGGCAACCGTGATAGAGGGGCTCCTCCACGGCATTCCGCTCCTCTTCTTGCCGCGACATGGTGAGGGGCACACTGTGCCTCCTCATCGCATCAACTACCGCGCCAACATGTTAGCGCTGCAGCAGTGCGGCGTCACTCGCATCATCGCGACCGCTGCGGTTGGTTCGCTCAATCAGGCAATGAAGCCAGGCGACTTCGTGCTCATTAGCGACTTCATTGACTTTACCCGCGAACGACCTCTGACCATCTTCGACCGCCCTGGTGAGGTGGTACATACCGACTTTACCCACGCCTACTGTCCAGAAATCCGTCACGTGTTGGAGCGCACAGCAGCAACACTTCAGGTTCCCGTACACTTCAGTGGAACCTACCTATGTGCGGATGGCCCGCGCTATGAGACTCCTGCGGAGATTCGCATGTTCGCCCAGTGGGGAGCGGATGTTGTGGGAATGACGGGAGTGCCGGAGGTAGTCTTCGCGCATGAGCTGCACATCTGCTACGCTGCAGTTGCCATCGTGACCAATTGGGCAGCAGGTATCAGCCCCTCACGCCTGTCCCACGACGAGGTGACAACCATGATGACCGACAGACGTCCCCTGCTGCTACAGTGGCTCAGCCGTGCTTTTGAGGAGATCCCCCGCACAGCCTGCAGTGCGTGTGCAGCGTAGTGAGGGATTGTTGTGCCTAGCTGCTGAGACTGAGCCGTGTCGCGCGCGGGCTGCATCGCAACGGCTCGGCGGAAGCCTCGCCCTCTAGGCGTTTGTCACTCTGAGGATAGCAATCTATGAGGCTATGCGTTTGGCTCAGCATGACACGCTTGTTGTGCGTGCCCTAGTGCGCCCTCGCGCCTCGGAGCAAGCCTCGCCTGTCCGCCCGAGCCGTAGTACAAACAGTTTCCCTCCTCATTCCTTACCCCCTCTGGGAGAGGCACGGGGGTGAGGGCAAGCTGAAGCGGAGAAGGGGGGTTCTCCTGCTGAACGCTGGAATCGGTTCCTGTGCCCAGTAGGTTACACAGGAGATGGTCAAACATCCCCACGTTACCTTGACAGGGGACACACCGCTCTGTATACTATTGCAAGGTGAGCTCGGGATTGACGTCTATCTTACCATATGCATGTCAGGAGGTACTGTTTACTTGGAACGGATTACCATCACCGGGGGCGTGCCTTTACAGGGCGAGGTCAGTGTGAGCGGAAGCAAAAACGCCGCCCTAGCGATTATGGCAGGAGCAGTTGTCGCCTCGGAACCAGTGGTTTTACACAACCTGCCCCGTATCACCGATATTTACACCATGATGGCGATGCTGCGCCGTTTGGGCACTGTGGTAGAGTTTATTCACCCCCGCTCGCTGCTGATTGATGCCAGCCGTATCAGCTACCTGGAAGCGCCACACAACCTAGTGACCCGGATGCGCGCCTCGTTTAGCGTCACCGGTCCACTGGTAGCGCGCTTTGGCTTCGCGAAGGTGCCCTTACCGGGCGGATGCGACATTGGGGCGCGCCCTGTGGATTTCCACATCAAGGGGCTACAGCGGCTGGGGGCGCGTGTAGAAATGGACGGAGACTTTGTGACCGCAGAGGCATCGAAGTTGCGGGGGAACACCATCTACCTGGACTTCCCCAGCGCAGGCGCCACGCAGCATTTGATGACCGCTGCCGTGCTGGCAGAAGGCACCACGGTGATAGAAAACGCCGCAGAAGAGCCTGAGGTAGTAGACCTAGCGAACTTCCTCATCACACTGGGCGCGCGCATCGAGGGACACGGCACGCGCCGAATCACCATTGAGGGCGTACCCCGCCTGCGAGGAGGAGAGTACACGATTATTCCTGACCGTCTGGAAGCAGGCACCTATGCTATTGCGGCAGCGATGACTCGGGGCAACGTGCGCATCGTGAACGCCAACCCCGAACATATGACTCCAGTATTGCTGAAGTTGCAGGAAGCTGGTGTGCAGGTAGAGGCGGATGAATGCGGCGTGTCCGTACGGCTGGCAGGTCGCCCCAAGGCAGTGAACATCAAGACCATGCCCCATCCGGGCTTTCCTACTGACATGCAACAGCCTATGACCGCTCTGCTATGCGTGGCAGAGGGGGTCTCCATCGTCACGGAGACGGTGTACGAGCGTCGATTCCGCTACGTACAGGAGCTGCGCAAAATGGGAGCGGATATCGAGCAGGAGAACCGCACTGCGGTCGTTCGCGGGGTGGAGCGACTGCATGGCGCGACTGTGCAGGCAACCGACCTGCGCGCTGGTGCCGCGCTGGTGATTGCAGGGCTTGGCGCAGAGGGGGAGACCACGATTGAGGAAATCCATCACATCGATCGCGGCTACGAAGACCTGGTTGCCAAGCTGCAGTCTTTAGGAGCGCACATCCTGAGGTTGAGCGATGAACCTGCTGCCGTGGTGGTAGAAGAGGTGTCGGTGTGTTCCGTTTGACTCCTGAACTAGGTATCGACCTGGGAACAGCGAACATCGTCGTCTACCTGCGGGGGAAGGGCATTGTTTTACGTGAGCCGTCGGTCGTTGCCATCTCCACCAAAAACAAGAAGGTGCTCGCCATCGGCGAAGAGGCTCGCCTGATGTTAGGACGCACGCCGGGGCACATTGTGGCTATCCGCCCCATGTCAGACGGCGTCATCGCCGACTACACGACCACCCTCAAAATGCTGGAGTATCTCATCGCGAAGGTCTGTGGTAGACGACGCTTCTTCAAGCCTCGCGTGCTAGTGTGCGTGCCATCGGGTGTTACCAGTGTGGAACGTCGCGCGGTGATTCAGGCGGCGCGCGAGGCAGGCGCAGGCGAAGCCTACACTATCGAGGAGCCGATGGCAGCTGCCATCGGTGCTGGGTTGCCTATCAGCATGCCCGGTGGCAATATGGTAGTGGATATCGGCGGAGGCACGACCGATGTAGCGGTCATCTCGCTGGAGGGCATCGTCATTAGCCGCTCGGTGCGCGTCGGCGGCAACAAGATGGACGAGGTCATCACACGCTACATTCGCAACCAGTACAACCTGATGATTGGCGAGCGAACAGCCGAAGAGATAAAGATTAAAGTGGGCTCTGCCTACCCGCTAGAGAAGGAGCTAGAGATGGAGGTGCGCGGGCGCGACCTCATTGCTGGGTTGCCCAAGACCATCAAGGTCACCTCGGAGGAAATTCGGGAGGCGTTGCAAGAGCCAATCAACGCCATCGTCGAGCGGGTGCGCTCAGTGCTGGAGGAGACGCCGCCCGAACTGGCGGCGGACATCATCGAGCGGGGCATCACGCTCACAGGGGGAGGCGCCCTGCTGCGCGGCATAGACCGACTACTGGAGTCGGTCACCAACATCCGCACGCAGGTGGCGGAAGACCCGCTGTCGTGCGTAGCGATTGGCACGGGGCGTGCTCTGGAGGAGTTCGCCGCCATCCGCGAAAGCAACGTGGTATCAGCAGAGTCCTGAGGAGAAGGAGGTACCCTCTATGTTCCGCATCGTTCGTGGCGCGATAGCGCTGATGGTCACAGCCATCATCACGCTGCCTGCGTCTGCACAACCCCCGGAGTTCCGGGATGTGCCCGCTGACCACTGGGCAGCAGCAGCAGTGAAGGAAGTGGTGGCCAAAGGTATCATGAAAGGCTTCCCAGACGGCACGTTCCGTGGTGACCAGCCTGTCACCCGCTATGAGCTGGCAGTCACACTAGCGCGCTTCATGCGTCATGTCGAGGAGAGCCTGAATGACCTGAGAGCACGTACTCCTAAGGTATCGCTGGTTGTGCCCTTAAAACCGCAGCACTGGGCGTTCAAAGACCTGCAGTTCCTTGTCAGTCGGGGCTACGTCTCCGAAGGGTCTCCCCTGCTGCGCAACCTACACCAGCCCGTTGATCCCGACACGTTGAGCATCGTGCTGGCGCAGGCGGTGGTAGGGCTAGTGGAGCGATACACCATCGCGCCAGAGGAACTAGAGGTACCTGAAGCAGGGCCGCCCTATCGCCTTGATTAGGCACAGGAATTCGCCTCTTGACGTTCTCTGGAAGTTCGGGGCGCACATCTGTGCGCCCCGAAGGATGCGGTATCGCCAGTTCGGACAGTACCAAAGGCTTTTTCTACTTCGCAGTGCCTACTGCACCAGCTTCTGAATCTCCTGCTCAAACAGCTTCTCGTGCTGCTTGCTGAAGCCGAGCTGGCGCACAGTGACGCGATGTCCTTTATCGAGGAAGAGGGTGAGCGGTGTCGCGGTAATCCGATATCGCTCCGCACCAGTCAGCTTCGCATCGTCTACCGCCACAGGCAGGGTGAGCTTGTGCTTGTCCACAAACGCCTTCACCGCTTGCCTATCCTGGTCGAATGCGATAGCGACGATGACAATGCCTTTCGAGGCATATTGCTGGTGCATTTTCTCGAGGAACTGGACCGCCCGGGTCCAGAAGGGGTCGCCGATGTTTCCGAAGACCATCACCATCGGCTTCCCGCGGCTTCTTCACACATAGCACAGGGTCTCGCCCGTAACCACGTTGGTCACGTCGAATGCGGGAGCAGCCGCTCCCACAGGCAGGCTCGATGCGAGCGCTGCGGGGTTGCTAGGGTCGATGGCGGGCTCTTGCTGTTGCTGCGCGAGCGTGGAGAACGCCAGCCCCAGCACTACGCCGCCTGCGACCAGCGCAAGCAGTTTTGCGTGCTTCATCTGCTCTTCCTCCTTCCGCTGAAGATTTATGCTTCCAGTACCTCGATGACGGCTTCCGCCACCTTGTGGTTACCGAAAGGTGGCATCAGGTAGATGCCCTGAGTCACAGTTCGCGCCCGCAGGGCAAATTCCCTTGCCACATCCAGACCGTATTTGCGTGCGTCCGCCTCTTCCAGTTCCGCCAGCCGTTTTCGGATAGAGTCAGGGATGAGCACGCCGGGCACCTCGTGGTGCATGAACTCGGCGTGGCGTGAGCTGCGCAGGGGCAACACTCCTACCAGAAGAGGTAGCCCCACGCGGCTCACTGTGGAGACGGCTCTCTCCAGCACGGCGAGGTCGAAGATAGGCTGCGTGTACACTAGATGCGCGCCTTCGTCTACCTTGCGCTGCAAGCGTTCGTCCTCCGCCTGCTGGTCGTACGCCAGCGGGTTGTAGGCAACGGCAATAGTGAACGCCGTGCGCATGCCGATAGTATTGCCTGCGAGGTCTACGCCCTCGTTGAAACGTCGCAGGATACGCACCAGCCCCACGGAGTCGATATCGAACACCGAAGTCGCTGTGGGGTAATCGCCAATCATGGCAGGGTCGCCTGTCACGGCGAGGATGTTGCGGATGCCCAAGGCATGTGCCCCCAGCAGGTCTGCCTGTATCGCCAGCAGGTTACGGTCACGGCAGGCAAAGTGCATCATCACCTCGATGCCCACCTGCTCTTGAATCAGGTGCGAGATAGCAATGGGGTTCATGCGCAGGCGGGCACGCGCCCCGTCGGAGATGTCAATCACGTCCACGCCGCGCGCCTTCAGCGAGCGGGCGCCCTCAATGACCTTCGTCACGTCCAGACCGCGCGGCAGGTCTAGCTCCACCGCGATGACATACTTCTTGCCCAGTTTGCTCGCCAGTTGCGACGGCTCGGCACAGGGTAGCTCCTCAGGTTTGACCACCTCCACGACCTTCGCTGGGGCGCGTCGCGGACGGGGTTTCACCCCTTGCAGGCGCTCCGCTACGGCGCGGATGTGGGCAGGCGTGGTGCCACAACACCCCCCCACGATATTCACGCCGATGCGCGCGAACTGCTCGCCGTAGTGCGCGAAGTAGTCAGGGCGTTCTTCGAACGCTACCTCGCCTCGCTGGTACTGGGGCAAGCCGGGCGTAGGCATCGCCGAGATGGGCAGGCTGGTCGCCGACGCCATCGCCTGCAGGATGCCCACCATACGCTGAGGTCCCACCACGCAGTTGGCACCTATGGCGTCCACGCCCCACTCTTCGAGCGTGCGCGCTACTTGCGCGGGCAAGCCCGAAGCCAGCGTCTCGCCGTCCTCGATGAACGCCTTCTGCGCGATGACAGGTATCTCCCCATCCAGCGTGCGCAACTGCTCCAGAGCGATGCGTAGCTCATCGAGATGGGTGAAAGTTTCTAGCAAGATGAGGTCTACGCCCGCTTCCAGCAGCACAGCAATCTGCTCGCGGAAAGCCTCTCCCGCTTCCTGCGGCGCGATGTGTCCGATGGGGGCGAGCGGTTTGCCCACAGGTCCCACCGCCCCAGCGACAAGCACGGGCAGGTCGCCTGACGCCTCACGCGCCAGCTGCACCGCCGCCTGGTTTATCTCGCGCACCAGATGCCCCGCGCCGTGCGTCGCCAGCTTGACGCGGTTAGCGCCGAAGGTGTTGGTCTCGATGAGGCGCGCGCCTGCCTCAATGTAGGCGCGATGCACCTGGCGCACCGCATCAGGCTGCAGCAGGTTCGCCAGCTCGTAGGGCGGCTGCACGCCGAGGCGTTGCAACATCGTGCCCATCGCGCCGTCCGCGATGAGCACTCCCTCCTGCAGGAGACAACGAAACTGCTCTCGGGTCACGGCTTCACTTCCTCACGTTGCGCCTGCCAGAATTGTACCCTGCACTCGCCCGTCTTGCCAACCAGCACCAGCATCCCCCCGCGCAGGCTGGACATGGAGACGAGGCGCACCTCCTTCACGTTGCCCTCTATCGGCTCGCTCTGCCAGAGCGCTCGCAGCGGCGAGTTCAGCCCCGGCGGCACCACCAGCGCCAGAGCTTGCTTGCCTTCGCCCACTGTGCGCGTGACCAGCAGCGGCTCGTCGGGATGCCATGCCTTGCCCATCTGCGCAAACAGGCGGTCGTAGCCCTGCGCTGTCCATTG
Organism: bacterium; assembly: GCA_025057335.1. Taxonomy (GTDB): domain Bacteria; phylum Armatimonadota; class HRBIN16; order HRBIN16; family HRBIN16; genus HRBIN16. The sequence continues at coordinate 9,972 of JANWXG010000049.1, forward strand.
CTCTCCCTCCATCTCCCGAAAAGCGAGGGGCGTGACCAGGTTCACCCAGTGCGCCCCGCCGAACTGCTGAGGCAGCGACAACAGGCTGTGTGTGGACTGCCGCTCGAAGCGTAGCCACTCGTCGCGCGAGGAGAGGTTGAGCACGCCGCGCCACACCCCGCCCGGATACGCCACCACCGCCATATCCTCGCCTTCCCGCAAGGAGACGCTGGCGAACCAGTTCACCTCGTCCTTGCGCGCGTGTTTGCGATACTGCCCACCCTCCAGAAGGATAAGGTTGCGCGGGGTTATCACTTGCGCTCCCTTGCTGCCCTGCACGAATTTTCCCGCGACAACGCCTCGAAGCTCGCTCGGTTCCAGTGTCGTCTGCCACTCCTGCTGCCAGCGTTCGCCCTCGCGTTTCCAGATGCGCAGATGCATGACGTCCTCCTTCGCGCCGTCGGGATGCAGAGTGACCAGGCGCATCTGTCCCTCTCCATTGAAGTCCACCAGCAACGTGGAAAGGGTATCGGCAGGAAGAGCGGACTCCCAAGCCTTTTCCCAGCCGCGCAGGGGCGCAGGGGAAGGTTGCTGTTGAGCCAGTGCAACGCTTGCGAACCACAGCAGGAGCAGGAGGAGACCTCTCCCCCATCCCCTCTCCTGCGAGGAGAGGGGAGGTTGCAACCTCTCCCCCGTCCCCTCTCCTGCGAGGGGAGGGGGGTGGCTTCCCCTTCCCTTGCAGGAAAGGGGGGTGATGAATGCGGCGGGTTGCTGAGACCTCTCGCCTTGCTCCCCTCCCGCAGGGAGAGAGGTGCAGTTCCCCCTTCCTTCGTAGGGAAGGGGGCTAGGGGGTTAGGTCTTCGCTTTCTCATCCGTACCCTCTCTGCCGATAGGTTTCCGCCGCGAGGATAGCTACTGCGTGGCTCGCTGGTAGGGGCGGGGCGTCGGGACGAGTAGGGATGCGCACTGAGGCGTCCGCCATCTCGCGCAAGTGTGGGATCAAGCCACGCTTCTCGCCGCCCACCATCCACGCTACCGAGCCACGCAGGTCGATATCGTACAGCCCCACTGTCCCCTCTTCCAGTGCAGCGAGCAGTCGCACTCCGCGCTCCTTCAAGCCTTGCAGGGCGGGGCGCAGGCTCTCGGGCACGGAGATGGGAAGCCGTTCAAACGCCCCCGCCGAGGAGCGTAACACCGTTGGCTCGTCCTTCAGCCACTCCTTGCGGTCACACAGCACCCACCCCGCGCCGAACGCCTCCGCCACACGCAGCGCATAGCCGAGGTTATATGCGTCCTCGAATCCCGCCAGCACGAAAATCAGCACAGGCTCGTGCTGCCCTTCCACCCAGCTTAGCATCTCCTCCACCGGCTGGTACTCCCGTTCGGAGCACAACGTGACCACCCCCCCGTGCGCAGTGTCGCCTGCCAGCTGCGCCAGCAGCTCCGTGCGCACAACCTGCACGGGCACATCCCGGCTAAGCGCTAGCTCTACGAGCCGCTCCAGCCGTTTCAGGTCGGAATGCGGGCTAAGCAGCAGGCGATACACCGTGCGCCTGCCGTAGGAGAGTATCGCCTCTGCGGATACCCTGCCTTCGAAGACGATTTCGCTCATCGGAGACCCGTGAACATCTGCGCTGCCAGCGTCGCACAGTCAAGCGTTGGGGGGCGCGTGGCAGAGGGCGCACGCGCCCCATTGGGAACGGAGACAGTAGGCTTAGTACACCTTCCCACCCAGCTCCTCTTTCAGGCGAGCGATGAAGGCGTCCAAGGTCATAGCGCCCTGGTCTCCCGCGCTGCGCTTGCGCACCGATACTGTGCCGTTTTGCATGTCGCGGTCACCCACCACCAGCATGTAGGGGATTTTCTGGAGCTCCGCTTCGCGCACCTTGAAGCCTGTCTTCTCGTTGCGGGCGTCCACCTCCACGCGGAAGCCCTCTTCCTCCAGCCGCTGGCGAATCTGCTGGGCGTAGGGCACGTGTCGGTCGGCGATGGGCAGCACGATGACCTGCACAGGCGCCAGCCACAGCGGAAACGCCCCGCCGTAGTGCTCGATGAGGATACCGATGAGCCGCTCCAGCGAGCCGAACGGCGCGCGGTGGATCATCACGGGGCGATGCGGCTTGCCGTCAGGACCGATGTACTCTAGGTCAAACCGCTCGGGCAGCGTGTAGTCCACTTGCACCGTGCCCAGCTGCCACATCCTGCCGAGACAGTCTTTGGCAAGGAAGTCCAGCTTGGGCCCGTAGAATGCGGCTTCGCCCTCGGCGACGGTATACTGGATGCCCATATGCTCTACTGCTTGCAGGATGGCGCTCTGCGCCTGCTCCCACGCCTCGTCACTGCCCACGTACTTGTCGCTCTTGGGGTCGCGCAAGCCCACACGCGCACGATACTCCTCCAGCCCCAGCCGCTCGAACACGTAGAGCACCAGCTCCACTACGTTCTTGAACTCGTCCTCGAGCTGTTCGGGCGTGACGAAGATGTGCGAGTCGTCTACGGTGAAGCCGCGCACGCGCGTCAAGCCGCCCAGCTCGCCGCTCTGCTCGTAGCGGTACACCGTGCCGAACTCCGCGAGGCGCAGAGGCAGGTCACGGTAGCTGCGCGTCTCGGACTTGTAAATCTGGATGTGATGCGGGCAGTTCATCGGTTTGAGCATGTACTCCTCATCTTCCACCTGGATGGGATGGAACATGCTCTCCTGATACTTGTACCAGTGCCCGCTGGTTTTATATAGGTCGAGCTTGCCAATGTGCGGTGTGACGACGGGCAGGTAGCCCCGTTTGAGCTGCTCCTTCTTGAGGAAGGTCTCCAGCGTGTCGCGCAGGATGGCACCCTTGGGCAGCCATAGCGGCAAGCCGCTACCTACCTCGGGGGTAATGAGGAAGATGCCCAGTTCCCTACCCAGCTTGCGGTGGTCGCGGCGCTTTGCCTCTTCCATCCGCCGCAGGTAGTCCTGCAGCTCCTCCTCCGTGAACCACGCCGTGCCGTAGAGGCGGGTAAGCATCTTGTTGCGGGCGTCGCCACGCCAGTAAGCCCCCGCGATGGAGAGCAGCTTGAAGTGCTTAATCTGGCTAGTGCGCTCCACGTGTGGACCGCGACAGAGGTCGATGAAGTCACCCTGTCGGTAGAAGCTGATGGTTTCCTCTTCTGGGATCTCCTCAATGATTTCCACCTTGTAGTCCTGCCCCAGTTCGCGCACCAGCTTCAGCGCCTCGATACGCGGCATTTCGATGCGCTCAATAGGCAGGTCGCGCTGGGCGATTTCACGCATTCGCTCCTCGATTCTGGGCAGGTCATCGCCCGTGATAGGCTGGGGAGGGTCTACATCGTAATAGAAGCCATCCTCGACTGGGGGACCGATTGCCAGTTTGGTACCGGGGTATAGCTCCAAAACCGCCTGAGCCATCAGATGCGCCGTACTATGGCGCAACGTCTCCAGGTCTGTCATCGCCTGTGCCATTGTGAGAAACCACCTCTCGCTGAGGGAAGTCAACGCCTGTACGAACGGCGCTGCAGGGGTATTATACCATATCAAGTGAGGTCTTGGAGCCTCAGTGAACAGGATAGGGTCTATGCCCCTGTAGCAACTTCTTTGGTTGACAGAGAGCATGTACTGATGCTACCATTCGAGCTGAATAACTAGCTGGGTAGAGAGATGGGAAAGGCGTTACTTAACAAAAAGGCTATCTGCCCCATATGCGGGAGAGCTTTGGCTCAGCCTATTGGAGAACATCTTCAGTTGCAGCACAGTGAGCAGGCTTTTGTGCAAGCGGTGCTCAATGCAAAACGCGCTGGCATGAGCGATGCACAGATAGGCGAACTTTTTGGT
>JANWXG010000004.1 GCA_025057335.1 bacterium
CGGGTGGATGACAATCTCCTCTTCCTGGTTGGTGGACGCTGCCCAGTAGCGAACGCGCACCTTGCGCCGCAGGGCGAAAGCGTTTTGCAGTGTGAGCATGATGGTCTGAAAGGCGAAGTAGTTGGCGTAGGTGTCGGTGTCGATGCTCACGTGCTGCTTCAGCCGCTCCACTTCGCGCTGGGTGGCTGCGTCCAGCATGGAGCGAATCTTGTTCATCGCGTTCTGCAGGTCCCTGGCGAAGATGCTGCCCTGCATGATCGCGGGGTTGGACGCAGCGATTTCGAGCGCGAGTGCCTCCTGCGGGGTGAAACGAATCGGCTCGAGGGAGGTCTGGGGCTCCAGTACGTACTGCCGCTGCCTGCGGCTGTAGCGCTTCGCCAGCAGGTCGTTGTTCTCCAGCAGTCTCAGGTAGCGGTACACCGTGCGCTCAGACACTCCCAGCTTCTCCGACAGCCGCTTAGGCGTCAGGTCCTCCTGCCGATGAATCTCCTTCATCAGCGCTAGAAGACGCTCCGTCTTCGGGCGTCTGGCTTGGAAACCGTACACGTTGGCCTCGGGCATGTCGCAATCCTCCGTGCTTATTTTTTTACCGTCGTCGCTACTCCTAATGGTTTGGCGCTTAACCCTGTCACTTTCTATCTTATAGTATACTACATGTACATGTCAAGTATTTGATTCAGCAAACTGAATGTCTTTGCAAAAACTACTGTTTGCAGTTAACCACATCTATCCACCCATGCGAATTCGCCAGAGGAAGACGCATCGCAGCTCGCACTCTGAACACAGCAAGGGAACTGGCGTTTTATCATCGCCGTTGAGTGACTGTCGCTCCATGAAGATATGACTTCTGGCTGGAAGAGCGCGCTCCCTGCCATGTTGTCATCCTGAGCGAGGCAGGGAGTCACGCTCCCCTGTCGACCGACCCCCCTTCGCCGATGCTCAGCGTGACAAGGAGAGGGTACCTCCAGAGACTTTCTGCCCGTTGCCCGCGACTCACAGTTGGCGAGCGTTCGCTCTTCAACGGATAGTGCTACGCAGTGGCGGACTACCCGCTGTCTAGCAGCTCTTTCAGGCGTCGCAGGTTTTCGGGATGCATCTCTTCCGCGTCTGGTGTTTCGAGAATCGCCGGCAGGTGCCGCAATCGAGGCTCCTGTAATAGAATACGGAAGGTTTCCCTGCCAAGTTCCCCGTCGCCGATGTGTTCATGCCTGTCTACACGACTGCCAAGTGGTTTTTTGGCATCGTTGACGTGAATCACTTTCAGCCTGTCCAGCCCGATGACCCTGTCGAACTCGTCCAGCGTGGCGGAAAGCGCTTCCTGCGTGCGAATATCGTAGCCTGCCACGAAGACATGGCAGGTATCGAAACAGACTCCTACCCGCTCAGAGCCGCCCGCCGCCTCGATGATACGCGCGAGATGCTCGAAGCGGTAGCCCAGATTCGATCCCTGACCTGCGGTAGTCTCCAGGGCAATGCCCACGCGCATCCCCTCGGTCTGTTGCAGCAAGAGGCGTACACTCTCGCCCAGCACGCGCAGCCCATCCTCCTCCGACGAGTCCAGGTAGGCTCCCATGTGCGTCACAACCCAGGGGATGTCCAGCGCCTCTGCACGTTGCAGCTCCTCCAGGAAGGTTTCGCGGCTGCGTTGCAGGATGTCCGCGTTGGGGGCAGCAAGGTTAATCAGGTACGAGTCGTGCGAGATGATGGTGTCGATGCCCGTGTCGCGGCGTGCCCGGTCAAAGGCGCGGATCTCCTCTTCCGACAGGGGGCGCACTCGCCACTGTCGTGGGCTGGCAGTAAATAGCTGTATGGCGGTACATCCGATTTCATGCCCCGACGTAATCGCCCTGTGCAGCCCTCCTGTGGTGGGCATGTGTGCGCCCAGCAAGCGAGTATGATGTGACATGGGGTTGTCAACCTCTCCGAATGACTGGGATCTGTCGTAGCAGCGTATGGTCTGCCATGCTCTGGATGCTGCACTGCGCAGCAACTGCCTGCGCAATCTTGCGAAACGCCTGTGCCTGTGCCGATTCGGGATGCGCTACGATGGCGGGCACCCCTTCGTCTCCGCTGAGCGAGATGTTCGGGTCGAGAGGGATAGAGCCGAGGAAGGGCACTCCCAGCTTCTCCGCCGCGTACTGACCGCCCTTTCCTGCGAAGATGGGGGTTACCTGTCCGCAGTGTGGGCAGGCAAAGCCCGACATGTTCTCGATGATACCCAGGATGGGTATCGGTCTGCTCAGTCCTTCCTCCAGTTTACGAAACATGGCGACCGCCTTGCCCGCGATAGTAAACGCCACATCCTGCGGCGTCATCACAATCACCACTCCCGTGATGGGCACCGATTGCGAGAGCGTCATGGGCGCGTCGCCCGTGCCCGGAGGTAGGTCCACCACCAGGTAGTCCTGTGCTCCCCAGCGCACGTCGGTGAGCAGCTGTCGCACGGTGCCCGCCACCATCGGACCGCGCCACACCACTGCCTGGTCGTCGGGCAGGAGGAAGCCTAACGACATCATGCGCACTCCGTAGCGCTCAATAGGCACGATTTTCTCGTCGATGACTCTGGGGGTCTCGTGCGTGCCCATGAGCAGGGGGATGGAAGGACCGTACACATCGGCGTCCAGCAATCCTACCTTCGCGCCCAGCTGTGCCAGCGCCACCGCCAGGTTGACGGAAACTGTGCTCTTGCCGACACCTCCCTTGCCGCTGGCGACCGCAACTACGTGCTTGACCTCGGGTAGGATATCCTCTGCCCCTACCTGTCTTGAACGCACTTGCGCAGTCATCTCCACGTTGACCGACTTCACACCGGGAATGCGCAGAACTGCCTCCGTGGCTTGCGACTTCATCAGGTCTTTGACGGGACAGGCGGGCGTAGTGAGCTCTATCTTGAAGGCGACGTTGCCGTCGCAAATCTTCACGTCCTTCACGAAGCCCAGGCTGACGATGTCACGATGCAGGTCTGGGTCTACGACGCTACGCAGAGCGTCCAGCACTTGCTGTTCTGTCACAGTGTGGTCACTCATCTTCTTGCCCCCTTCTGGTCATGTTCACACGCTCGCTAGCAGATATCACATAGCGGCAAGCCTCGCCCTCCGCAAGGGAGGTTTGGCAGGTAACTAGTCTTTCAAGGACTGTTACCAGCATTGTACCCCGAAGGAAACAGGAAGACAAGCGGGTTTTGCCAGCAGGAAAAAGGCGGTTCCTGACGAAGCATAAGGTAGCAAAACTTGGGGAGAGGAGGATGATTAGGGTGGTACAGCTTTCTCCCGTCAAACTTGGACTTATCGCCGCGAACCGGGGCTTTTTCAGCGATGAGCTTGCCGCGAAGATGCGGGCAGAGACCATCGCTGCTATGCGTGAGGTGGGCATCGAGGTGGTCGTGCCCGATGAGAGCATGACCAAGCTGGGCTGCGTGGAGACGCTCAAAGAAGCTCTCGTCGCAGGCAAGCTGTTCCGCGAGAAGGGAGTAGACGGCATCGTAGTGGCGGCGGTCAACTTCGGCGACGAGCAGGGCGTGGCGGCAGCCGTCAAGACTGCTGACCTGAACGTGCCCGTTTACATCTTCGGCTGTCAGGAAGAAGAGGTATTGACGCCCAGCACGCCGCGCCGAGACTCCTTCTGCGGGCTGCTCTCCATCGGTGAGGCGCTGCGCCAGATCGGAGTGGAGTACACGGTGGGGCGAGTACCTATCCTGTTCCCACGGGAAGAGGTGTTCAAGCAGGATATCCAGCGCTTCGCGGCGATATGTCGCGTGGTAAACGGCATTCGTCGGGCGCGCTACGGGCAGATTGGCGCTCGTCCAGACGCCTTCTGGACCTGCCGCTACGACGAGAAGATGTTGCAGCGGCTCGGGCCGACCGTCGTGACACTCGACCTCTCAGAGGCGATTGCGGGCGTGATGCGCATCCCAGCGGATAGCCCGGAGGTGCAGCAGAGGATGGAGCAGGTCGCTCAGTACGCCGACGCGAAGGGCGTGCCTGCTGACGTGCTCAACAAGATCGCTCGCTTCGAGCTGTTTGTGGAGCGCTTCATTGAGGAGAAGGGGCTGGACGCACTAGCAATCCAGTGCTGGACTTCTATCCAGATGAATCTGGGCATCTGCACCTGCACGACGATGAGCCGTCTGGGCGACCGGGGCATCCCGTGCGCCTGCGAGTCGGACATCATGGGCACGCTTTCCATGCATGCGGCGTTGTTGGCGTCGGGGCAGCCCGCAACCCTCGCCGACTGGAACAATGTGCATAACGAAGACCCCGAACTGGTGAACCTGTGGCACTGCGGCGTCTATCCGGGCAGCTTTGCCAAGACGCCGCGACGCATCGGCGTACAAGAAATTATCGCCTCCACGACAGGGCGTGAAAACGCCATCGGCGTGGTGGAATTCGAAATGAAGGAAGGTCCCGTGACCCTCTGTCGCATCACGCAGAGCGCAGACGGCGAGTGGAAGGCAGCGCTGGCGCAGGGCACCATTGAGGAAAACCGCGCAAAGACCTTCGGCGCGTATGGCTGGTGCCGCATTCCGGGGTTGCAACGGTTCTACCGCGACGTACTGTGCCGACACTTCCCGCACCATGTGGCGATGACGCTGGGCTCGGTGGGCGACGTACTGTGGGAGGCGTTGGGCAACTACTTCGGCATGGATGTGTACGCTCCAGAAGCGACCTCTGGCTACTGGACGCCCGAACCACCGTTCTGGAACGGCGCGCGGTGATGCCTAGGAGCGCTACCAGTTGAGGCATGGCTGTGTAAAGTGGTGGAAGAGGGGTGGCACTCAAGCCGCCTTGCCTCATCGTCACCCTGAGCGAAGCGAAGGGTCTCGAAAGAGGTTCTGCTCGGTTCAGCCTCACAGGGAAGAGAGACCCTTCGCTGAGGCTTAGTATAACAGAGGTTGTCGATGCGTCTGGCTGTCCGGCGCAGCGAATGCAGCCCGAACAGGCTACCCAGCGTCCTACTCTCGCGAAAAGGGGTAAAATAGCATGAGCCGAGCGATGATTGACTTGGCACGCATCAAGACCTATCCTATCAGCCAGAGGCATAATCTGGTCAAACGCTCCGACTTCATCGCCGACACGAGCGACTTTCCCATCTGGCAGAATCGGCAGTTTCTGCAGCTAGCGAAACGCGTTATTCGGGCGGTGAAGGGGAGAAAACAGGTCATCTTCATGATGGGCGGACATGTGGTCAAAAGTGGGCTCTCCTTACTCATTATTGACCTCGTGAAGCGCGGCGCAGTCACACACCTAGCGATGAACGGAGCCGTGTCGATACACGACTTCGAGATGGCACTCATCGGCGAGACCAGTGAGTATGTGCCGCGCAGTATCGAGGACGGTACGTTCGGTATGGCAGAGGAGACGGGACGTTACATGAACGAAGCCATCAACCGCTACGCCGAGGAAGGGATGGGCTACGCCATCGGGCGATGGATTGTGGAGCACGACCTGCCGTATCAGGAATACAGCATTCTCGCCGCAGCCTACAAGCTAGGCGTGCCTGCCACAGTGCACGTCGCCATCGGTACGGATATCATCCATCAGCATCCGACCTGCGATGGTGCAAGAACTGGCACAGCAACCTATACAGATTTTAAGATATTCTGCCACAGCGTCGCGCAGATGAAGGAGGGGTGCTATCTCAACTTCGGCTCGGCGGTGATTGGACCTGAAGTGTTCCTCAAGGCGTTGAGCATCGCCCGCAACCTGGGTTACGAGGTACATCCGATTACCACAGCCAACTTTGATATTCGGCGCGGCCTGAGCGACTACTTCTACCGTCCTTCCAAAAACATCGTGCAGCGACCAACCTCGCTAGGCGGAAGGGGGTTCAACTTGAGGGTAGACCACAGGGTGAGCATCCCCTCGCTACATCGGCTAATCGTGGAAGCACTGGAGGCGAAGTAGCATGGCGGAACGTCTGACAGTAGCACACATCAGTGATACCCACCTGGGGTATCGTTCCCTCTCCAAAGAAGACCCCAAAACGGGGGTTAACCAGCGTGAGGTAGACGTGTATCAGGCGTTTGCCCATGCCATGCGTGCCATTGCAGAGGCGTCTCCTGACCTAGTGCTCATCACGGGCGACCTTTTCGACAAGAAGGTGCCCAGCATCTGGTCGCTACGTCGGGCTTTTCGGGTGCTGCGCACGGTGCAGGAAGCGCGTCGTGGCAAGCCGCTCCTCTTGCTGGGAGGTAATCACGATACCCCTCGGATGCGCGAAAGCAGCGCGGTCTTCCCGCTGTTCGAGGAGATACCTGGCGTGAAGGCAGTGTATGGACTACCCGAACGGGTGTATCTGCCTGAGCTGGACGCAGCAGTGATGTGCGTGCCCGCAGCGAGCATCTCCCAGCTGGCGGAGGAGAGGCTGCAACTCGATCCAGACCCGCAGGTGGGGTTCAACCTCCTGGCAGTGCATGGCGTGCTGCAGGGGATGTTCACTGCGGAGTACACCCCGTTCTTTCTGCCTAGGTCGCGTGTACTAGACGACCGTTGGAACTACATCGCCCTGGGAGACTATCACGACTTCCGCCAACTGAGCCCGAACGCTGCCTACGCGGGCGCAACGGAGTTCACTACCACAAACATCTGGAGCGAGAGCCGCAAGAAGGGCTGGGTGTGGGTAGAGCTGCAACAGGGGCAAGCTCCTGTCCTCCGTCATCGCCCTGTTCCCACGCGCCCCGTAATCAGCCTGCCTGATGTGGATACCTTGCAATATGGTTCCTCCGACAAGGCGGTCGAGCACGTGCTGGAGGAGGCACAGCGAGAGCAGATTGCTCAGGCGCTGGTACGAGTGCGCCTGTTTAACGTTCCCTACGGGGAGCGCGCTAGGGTGCAGCGTGCCATTGTAGAGGGGATGGCGAACGCTTTTCATGTACAGGTGGATTTCCGTACAACGCTTCGTTCCCCTCTCTCTGCGGGGGAACAGCAAACAGAGACCACAGTGACGCAGCCGGTCGAGGAGCGCTGGCGTCAGTTCGTCGAAGCGCATCGAGAGAAGCTGCCTGCGGGAATCACGGCGGAGGAGGTACTCCAGCGTGGCTTGGCAGCGCTGAGCGCGGTTGGGGAGGAGATGTCCCGATGAGGCTACATCGTCTGCGTCTGACGAATTTTCGGCAGTATCTGGAGTTAGACCTCACTTTTGACGATGGCATCACTGCCATCATCGGGGCGAACGGCTCGGGCAAGAGCACCCTGCTGGAAGCCATCTGCTGGGCGCTGTATGGAGCGGACGCACTGCGTAGCAACGTGGCAGAGGTGCGTCCCCTCTTCTTGAGCCTGCTCGACGGCGCTACAGGGAGAGCACAAGGCACGAACCCTCGGGCAGTGCTAACCTTCTCGCTCAGCGGCACAGTATATGAGGTCGAGCGCACGCCTCAGGGGGCGCGACTGTATCGTCTGCAACCGGAGCGCGAAGCGATTGCGGACGGCACGAAAGCGGTCAACCTGAGCGTACAGCGTCTACTGGGAGGCATGACCTACCGCCAGTTCCTCACCTCCTTCTTCGCACAGCAAGGCGAGTTGGAGTTCCTCAACTTCGACAAGGCGCGCCGACGCGAAGAGGTGCTGCGGATGCTGGGTTTGGAGCGCGTTACCCGCAGCGTGAAGTGGATGGAAGAGGAGCTCGCGAGACAGCGCGCCGAGCTGCGTGGCAAGCAGTCCGCGCTGCCCGACCCCGATATGGTGAAGGCGCAGCTGGAGCAGGCGCAAGCGGAACTGGACGCCGCACGCGACCAACTGCAGACGGCAGAACGCACCTTTGCCAACGCAAGAGCAGAATGGGAGCGGTGGAAGCCCGCTTTTGAGCAATGGAGCGCGAGAAAGACCGCCTACGATAGCCTACGCATGCAAGCGCGACTGCTGGAGCAGAATGCGCAGACACAGGAGGGCGAACTGCAGCATCTTGCCAGAGAGCTCGAGGAGGCGCAGGCGGCACGAGAGCGCATTGAGCAACTGCGGCCTCAAGGCGAACGCTACAAACAGGTGCGTGAGCAGCTGCGCCAGATGGAGGACCTGCAGCGCTACGCACAGCGCCGAGCGGAACTGCAGGTGCAGCTGGAAAACTGGTTCCGTCAGGCGCAGGAACGAGAGCAACAGGTCCAGCAAGTCGAAGCGGACCTCAACCGCCTGCTTAGTGAGAAGAAGCAGCTGGACGCGCAGGAGCAGCATCTCCGCGAGCTACAGGAGCAGGCGACACAGGCGCAACAGTTGCAGAAAAGATTGGAAGAGTTAGACAAATTGTCGGTCGACGTGCAGAAACAGGTTGCCGCGCTAAAGGCGAAGAAGACCGCTCTAAAAGAACAGCAAAAGCAGCTTTTGGAGCAGATTGCCTTGCTGGAGGAAACAGAGAGAGAGGAAGAGCGCCTTGCTGCACTCGTACAAGAGGCAACGGGTAGAGTGCACGAGCTGGAAACGGAGCTGAGCCGCCTAGAGCGCCAGCGTGCCAGCGCCATTGCCAGCGCCGCAGCGGAAGCGGAGAACGTTCGACGTCAGATGCGCGAGCTGGAGGAACGCCGGCAGAAGGTAGAGGCATTAGGTCCCGAAGGCGAATGCCCTGTGTGCACGCGCCGTTTGGGCGAAGAGTATGCCAGTGTCGTGAGCCATTTCGAGCAGGAACTACGGGAGGCGGAAAGACGACTGCAGGCGGCGCTCAGCCGCCAAGCAGAGGCGGAACGGGACACCGAAGCCATCGAGCAGTGTCGCGCGAACTTGCAGGAGGCACGTGATGACCTGCAACGATATCAACAGCAATTGGCACGCCTGCGGGAGCGGCTGCGCCAGCGGGAGAGCTGGATTCGAGAGGAGCAGAACCTGCAACAGCAGATACAGGCAGTGCAAAAGCAACAGGAGCAGATTTCCGCGTCGTACAGCGCGGAGGAACACGAGAAGGTTCGACGGCAGGTGGAGCAACTCCAGCCCATCGTGCAGCAGGCGCTAACGGAGCAACAGGTCTGGCGCGAACGCTACAACGTTTGGCTGCGCGATATGCAGAAGGTGCAGAACCAGCTGAGAGAGCTCAGCGACGCACTGGAGCAATCGAGACGTGCTATCCAGAGCGCTGAAGTAGAACTACAGCAGCTGCCGACGGGCTACGATGCGCTCTTGCACGAACAGCTACGTCAGGAACGGGACGAGCTACAGCCAGCATGGGACGAGGCGATTGCGTTGCACCCTGTTGCCAAACGCCTGCCTGAACTACAAGCGCGTTTTCAGGAGGCGCAAACCGCCTTAAAGGCGACACAGGAACAGCTTCAGCAGACCCATCAACAGCTGCAGTCGCTCGCCTACGACGAAAAGGAGTACTTGCAAGTCACAGAGCGGTTCGCGGAGTGCGAGCGAGCCCTACGCGAGGCAGAAACCCAGGTGCAGGTGTTACGGGAGCGGGTGACGCAGAAGGAGGCGCAGCTGGCATCAGCACAAGAGCAGTGGCAGCGTGTGCAGCAGCAACTGCACGAGCTGCGCCAGCTGCAACACGCGGTGTTGTGTGATGAGACCACGCGCGACTGGCTGCGAGAGTTCGCTGACCTACTAAACGGCGAAATCGCACCCGAGCTGCAGGAGCGGGCAGGGGAACTGCTCAACCTGCTGACAGACGGGCGTTACATGCAGTTGCAGATGAGTGAGGACTTCGAGTTCACCCTACTGGACGAGGGACGCCCCAAGCCTATCATCTCGGGAGGCGAGGAAGACATCGTGAACCTCAGCCTACGCTTGGCGATGGCGGAGATGATCTGCGAGCGCAGTGGTCAGCCGCTGGGGTTGCTGGTGCTGGATGAGGTATTCGGTTCACTGGATGCCGACCGACGCGAGAACACCCTGCAGCTACTGCGCCGCCTGCGCGAGCGATTCGCCCAGATTATCCTCATCTCGCACATCGAGGAGATACAGGCTGGCGCTGACCGTTGTCTGAGGGTGGACTATGACCCCAGTCGGCATCGCAGCACGGTGCGTGAGGTCAGCTCGTTCACTGCAGAGGAGCTGCTGACAGACGAAGAGCCTGCTGAGATGGTCGCGGCGCAACCTGCGCCGCAGCAATGGGGAGGCTTGTTTGATAGCTGATGGACGAGCAGAGCAAGCGGCGCAAATGGCGGCGCTGGCTGGCGCTGGTAACCTCAGAGTGGCAGCACCTGCAGGAAGAGCGTCAGCTGTATGCGGAACTACGGGAGCATATCGCTGGCAAGTCAGAGTGGGTAGTATGGATAGATACCCTATACCTGATAGGGGTATCTCTGGCTATCCGCCGATTGGCGGATGCCAACCCCCGCCATCGCACCGTCTCCCTAGTGAAGCTACTGCGGGAGATGGAGATGCATCCGAATTGCCTTTCACGGCGCAGCGCGCTGCAGCAGGCAAAACCTACCCAGCGCGCCAAGGTACATCTCCTCTTTGACCAGCTGGCGGGGGAAGGGGCTACCTCCGTTTCGCCTGTGACGATTCGTCGTATGAGAGAAGAGTTCGAACAGCTAACTGCCCCGTTCCGTGCCTGGGTGGACCACTGCGTCGCTCATCACGACCTCGCCGTCAGTCTTCCCGCCCCTGACAGGACACAGGTAGAAGAGGCGCTGGTGAAACTCCAGAGGATACTGGAGACACTGTGGATGCTGCTGTGCGGAGGTGACGTTCCTGAACAGTGCTGCGCACCGCAGCAGCATGGCAGTAAAAAAACCCTCCTCAATAGTCGAGGAGGGTGAGGGGGAATCACGTTCGTTATACACACCGCACTACCGCATTCCCTGTGCCGATGATGCCTTGGTAGCTGAGCACCTGCACTTCGCGCGCCTGCTGTGCAAACCCGGACAACACTGCCAGATGGTGCATTCCACCGACGGGTTGTGCTCGCGCGGCAAGGAGAGGGTCCAAGTTCAGCAGCTCGCTCCAGGCGCGCTGTTCCAGCACTCGCAGCACCTGCTCGTCGTGCTGCTTGCCTTCAGGCGACACCGCCGTAATCTCCCGATGGTCCAGTTTGCCAGACAGGCCTCCCACTGCCAGTAGGGCAACGCGCATGCCCCACGCGCTCGCTGTCTCCGCAATAGCCCGACCCCATCGGTAGCTGTCCCGCAGCGACAGCGGGTAGATGCTTAGGGGCACTATCTGCATCTCGGGGGAGATTTGCAAGGCGTGTAGTGCCACCACGGTACTAGCATCCAACTGGCAGGGGTCGGCAACCAGTCTCACAGGTAGTGAGGCATCAGCCCCGTACTCCACCAGCCGTTGTGCCAGCAGGGGAGCGCCGCTGTAGCAGTAGGAGATTGTGCCTATCAGGCTCTCCTCCAACACTCCTGCGTACTGCGCACACGCTCCCACGCAGAAGGCATCCGCAGTGACCCATCCCGCTGAGACCACTAGCAACACCTGCGTGGCGCTCTGTTGCAGCTCTTCCGAGACGCGGCGCAGGGCGCTGTGCAGCGAGAGGAAGCGCGGTGCGAGTTCTTCGTCCAGCAGTAGTGACTGTGCGGGGATAACGTAGCTGCGCAGCGTAGTCGCTTCGCTAGAGACACTCTGTACCGATGCGGAAAGTGGACCCATCTTTACCCCTTCCTTACACATTGAGAATATGCTTCACTGTAACCACACACTGTCGCGACCGACGATGCGTACGAGGTCTTGCTGGATGTGGTCGCTTGCGTCCACGTTCAGGTGTGACACGACACGGTAGTGTTGCTTGCCAGAATGCACATGCAGTATTAACCGGGCATCCCCTGGGTGTCTGGTAAGTATCTCCCTTAGCACGCGCAGGGCAGGGCGGTGTGCAGGGGTGAGGCGGATGTGCAGAGTACGGGGCGTGGAGGCGCCGTTGCCGTTGGGAAGCGGGGCGCCGTTAGACAGAGGCTGCACCTTCTCGCACACCAGCTCGACCTGCACCTGGGTCTCCCCGCTCTCATGGTCGTCGCCGCGCAGGCGGTCACGATGCTTCACCCTGCCTTCCACCACAACGAGATTGTCCTTGAGCAACAGCGACTGATGCTCTTCGTACACTTTGGGGAAGGCGGTTGCGGACACAGTGCCCGACAGGTCTTCCAGTACGAAAGCGACCATGCGGTCGCCCCGTTTGGTGCGCAAGGAGCGAACGCTGGTAACCACTCCCGCCACACGCACCTGCACGCCGTCTGCCATCTCTCTGAGCTGTTGGCACGGCACCACTGCCAGCTGCCTCAAGCGTGTTTGCAGTGACCGCAGCGGATGGTCAGCAAGATAGACACCTAGCAGCTCTTTCTCGAAGGCGAGTATCTGGTCGTGAGGCAGTTCGGGCACGTTGGGCAGAGGTGGTTCCTCCACTGCCTCCATCTGTCCGTTACCAAACAGCGACTCCTGTCCAACACGTCGGTTGCGTACGGCGCGCTGCGCAGCTGCCCAGGTGTCGTCCAAAGCTGACAACAGTTGATTGCGGTTGGGCACGATAGAGCGAAATGCTCCCGCTTGGATAAGGGTCTCCACTGTGCTCTTGCTGAAATTGCCCTGCTGTTCCAGCGTGCGCACGCAGAAGTCGAACAGGCTAGTGAACGGTTTGTCGCCTCGCGCGTGCAGGATGACTTCCACTGCAGCCTTGCCGACGTTCTTGACCGCGCCCAGCCCAAAGCGGATAGCGTTGCCCTCAACGGTAAAGTCTACCTCGCTGCAGTTGACGTCAGGGGGAAGAATGGGGATATTGCGCCGTCGGCACTCTTCCACATACTGCACGATTTTATCCTGATTGTCCAGATAGGCTGCCATGGAGGCGGCGAAGTACTCTACAGGATAGTTCGCCTTGAGGTAGGCAGTCTGGTAGGCGACCATTGCGTAACACACGGCGTGCGCCTTGTTGAAGGCGTAGCCTGCGAACGGCTCGATCATGTTGAACAGCTCTTCCGCCCGTTTGGCGTCGATACCGTTGCGCACCGCCCCTTCGATGAACTTCGAGCGCATCCGCTCCATGTCTTCCGCTTTCTTTTTGCCCATCGCGCGCCGCAGGATGTCCGCCTGCCCCAACGTGAACCCAGCAAGTGCCTGCACAATCTGCAGCACCTGGTCTTGATACACGATGACGCCGTAGGTTTCTTTCAGAATCGGCTCCAGTGAGGGGTGGGGATACACAATCGGCTCCAGCCCCAGCTTGCAGCGAATGTATTGCGGGATGTAGTTCATCGGTCCGGGGCGGTAGAGTGCGACCATCGCCGCCAGTTCGCGGACGTCGCTCGGCTTCAGTTCAGAGATATTACGGCGCATTCCCTGCGACTCCAGCTGAAAAACGCCCGTCGTGTCACCCTGTCCGAGCATCTCGAAGGTCTTGCGGTCGTCTAGGGGGATGCTGCGCAGGTCGATATACTCGCCGCGCGTCTGGACGATGTTTTTCAGCGTCTTGGCGAGGATGGTCAGGTTCGTCAAGCCGAGGAAATCCATTTTGAGCAGACCGATTTTTTCCAGTGAGCCCATGTCGTATTGGGTGACGGGAGGACCGTCGCCTACGCGCGCCAGCGGTACGTGTTCCGCCAGAGGGTCACGGCTGATAACCACTCCCGCCGCATGGGTGCTCATATGGCGGGCGACACCTTCCAGACGTTTGGCAATCTCGATGAGCTCTTGCAGGCGCGGGTCTTTCTCAATCAGCTCCTGCAGCTCGGGGTTTTCCTTGAGTGCACTGTCGATAGTCACTTTCGGACCAACGGGGATGAGGCGGGCGATGCGGTCCACCGTCTGAGCAGGGATGCCCAGCGCCTTGCCGACATCGCGCACTGCCTGCTTAGCGCCCAGCGTCCCGAAAGTGCCGATTTGTGCCACTCGCTCTTCGCCGTACTTCTCCGTAACGTAACGAATCACCTCATCGCGACGGGTGTCCTCGAAGTCCATGTCGATATCAGGCATCTGCACACGCTCGGGGTTCAGAAACCGCTCGAAGGTCAGCCCGTAGTGGATGGGATCGATGTCGGTGATGCCGATGCAGTAGGAGACCATGCTGCCCGCTGCAGAGCCGCGCACCCCGAAGAAGATGCCCCGGTCACGAGCGAATTGGGCGAAATCGCGCACGATGAGGAAGTAGGGAGCGAAGCCCGTTTTGTCAATGACTTCCAGCTCGTACGCCAGCCGATTCTCCACTTCAGGGGTGATAGAGTGGTACCTTTGCTTCATTCCCTCTCGCGCCAGGTAGGTAAGGTAGCTGATAGCGGAGTGGCCGGGAGGCAAGTCAGGTTCAGGGAGATGCACGCGCCCGAACTCTAAGCGCAGGTCTACCATCTCCGCCACGCGCAGCGTGTTCTCCAATGCCTCTGGTAGGTCGGGAAAGAGCTGCGCCATCTGCTCAGCGGTTTTCAGGTAGAATTCGTTCGAGCCGTAGCGCAAGCGGTCTTCGTCATGCACGGTCTTGCCCGTCTGCACGCAAAGCAGCACGTCGTGGGCGCGGGCGTCGTCAGCGTTGAGGTAATGTACGTCGTTGGTGCAGATAATGGGCACGTCCAGGTCTCGCGCCAGCTGCAGCAACCCGTCGCGAATGACACGTTGTTCGCTGAGACCGTGGTCTTGCAGTTCGATGAAATAGTTCTCCTTGCCGAAGAGGTCGCGGTAGAAGCTGGCGATGCGCAGCGCCCGGTCGTAGTCGCGATTGAGCAGCGCTACGCACACCTCACTGCTTAGGCAGCCACTAGTCGCAATGAGCCCCTCGCTGTATTGCTGCAGTACCTCGTGGTCGACGCGCGGCTTGTAGTAAAACCCCTCCAGCGAGGCGATGGTGCTCAGGCGGATGAGGTTCTTATAGCCAGCAAGGTTCTTCGCTAGCAGCAGCAGATGGAAAGGCGAACCGTCTCGGCGCGGGTCACGGTCGGTGCGCTTGCGCGGCGCAACGTACACCTCACAACCGATAATGGGCTTTATACCAGCGTCCAGACACGCCTGATAGAACTCGATCGCACCGCTCATCACCCCGTGGTCGGTGATCGCTAGGGCAGGCATCCCCAAGCTGGCTACCTTCTGCACCAGCGGTACGATGCGGTTGGCGCCGTCCAGCAAGCTATACTCCGTATGTGTGTGCAGATGCACGAATTGCGGTTTTCCCATTCTCTCGTGCCCCCGGCTCGCGTGTCTGCGAGGTTGCGCTCTGTGCATCAGGAAAGGTAGAGAAAAGTCAGCACAAACAACATGTAGTAAATTGTATCGCTGCTCACACAATATATTGTGTTCCCTGAGCCGTGCGCTGATATTCTACAAAATCGAGGGCAGGCTTGTAAAGGGGGATTCGGGGCGTCCTGAAAAAAATTTTCTTTATCTGAATCAGGAAGCTCACGGCGAGCAACGTTGTTGCCCGACGTGCGGTCTTAGGAACCTACGCGGGTTATTACTCCCCCCACTGGCTGGATTCCTGCCCTCCGAAGACTCCGACGTGTTCCAGAGGCTGGTTGAGATGCTTCGCTCACGCTCAGCATGACATCAAGCGTCCTCCTGAAGTCCCCGTTGTTTGTCCAGGGGAAGCACTGACGTGCTTCACTACCAGCTGAAGAGTGCGTTGTGTGCGCTCGGGTGCAAGGGCGCGCCATGCTGGTAGTGGCGCACTGACGTGCGCCGCTGTCATCCTGAGCGGAGCGGAGAATCTCGTGCTCCTTTCGCGGTCGCTCGGCATGACACACATCTGTCACGCGCCCCCAGCAGGCTGGGAGCCTGCACTACAGGCGGGAACGCTCGTAGTGCGCACTTCAGTGCGCCGTTGCATCTCGGCGAGAGCCTCGTCTGTCAGTCTGTGTCGTGAAATCCTTTCCTCTCCTATCCCCTCTCCTGTTGAGAGAGGGGAGGGGGGTAGGGCCAGGATGACAAACAGGCTCGGTGGAAGCCTCGCCCTTCAAACTGGTGGTTTTTCCCGAAAGGCGAACCTCTCGGTTGAGCCGCAAACAGCCTCACTTTTTTCTCATGGAACAGGGCGGTAGCGGTTTACCGACGCGCGAGATGCTGCATCCACCATAGGGCAATCAGGTCATACAGCGTGTGCGCCACACAACTACCCCATAAGTTGCCAGTGAAGGCGTACAAGCTGCCTAGCAGTAGTCCGAAGGGAAGATAGAACAGCATCATCTTGATGCCGTCGCTATCCCAGCGCAGCACATGCACCACTGCAAACAGCAGCGAAGCCAACCAGATGCCCGACACAGGCTGTAGCACACCGCGAAACAACACTTCCTCCCCAAACCCCGCCACGACCGCTAGCAGAACCATCTCCCGCAGGCGGATGGTCGCAAATAGCGGCGCGATCTGCAACATCCATCTTTTCAGAAACGCCCATGCAGCCCAGCGTTCGGAGGCGAACGCCCCAGCCAAAGCAAGAGCTAACATCAGCAACGCAAGCAGCGCTCCCAGCGCAGTGTCGCGCCAGGTGGGATAGAGGTATTCTGACCAGCTCTCCTTCTGTATGTACGCACGCACTGCCAGCAAGCCGAAGCCTGTCGCTGCTAGCGCGCTCTCCAGCCAGAAGAGCGTGAAGACAAGACGTCGCATCCACTGCCCCCCTCATCCGTACGCAGTATAACCCAAAGTGAAATCGAAGGTCAAACCGCGTTGATTTTTGCCCACAATTCCCCGTATACTACTAGCAGGTGGCGCAGCTGCCGACAATAGGAACAAAGACACTGTAGAAAGGATGTCGCGAATGAATAGATGGCTGTGGGTTCTTGGCATCGGATGCGTGCTGGTGGCATCGGCACAGGCGCAGCCCTTGCCACCAGAGGTGCAACGGCGCGTAGACACCATCTTCAGCAAGATGGTAGACCGCTGGATTGTGCAGATAGATCGCTGGTGGCATGATGGGCAACATGAGCACCTGATTAACATGACCTATTTCCTCATCTCCGTAGACCCCCATCACATCGAGGCGTACGAGAACGCTGGGTGGCTGCTGTGGAGCTCTAATCGGGACGATGAGGCAGTGGCGCTATACGAGCGCGGCATACGCAATAACCCCGATGCCTACGACATGTACTACGAGCTGGGGCAGTACTACTACCTGCGCAAGAAGGACTACGCGAAAGCAAGGGAGTATCTGGAACGAGCAATACAGTATCCTTGCCAGTGGTTCGTGTGGAACACGTTGGGGCATGTGTATGCACGTCTGGGTGAGCGACAGAAAGCCATAGAGACGTGGCAGGAGCTGCTGCGTCGCTTCCCGATGATGCCCCTCAACCAGATGGAAGCGGTGCGCAAGAACCTACGTGACCTGATGACTCGTGAGGAGACGCCAGCGACGGGGGAGAGCGGGCAGCCATGATTGGCATCGTGGACCTGCTGTTACAACTGCTCACGTGGGCGATTCTGGCGGACGTTATCCTGTCGTGGCTGATGTACGCCAATGTGGTGAAGTGGAGCCCCTGGCACCCAGTGCCGCGCACGTTGAACCGCATCACTTCGCCGATACTGGACCCGATTCGCAAGCTGATGCCCCCGTGGCGATATGGGTTGGATTTCAGCCCGTTTGTGGCGCTGGTGGTCATCCAGATTGTCCGTCAGGTGTTATGGCGGTTATAGCAATGGGCACACCGGTTCGGTTGACGCCGATAGACATCACCAACAAGCGCTTCCGTCGCGCCCTACGTGGCTACCGTCCCAGTGAAGTGGATGAGTTTCTGGCGGAGGTCGGAGCCGACTACGAAGCGGTGGTGGTGGAGAACGCTCATCTTCGTGAGCAGTTGGCGCAAGCGCAACAGGAGCTGGAGCGGTATCGTGCCATCGAGACGACGTTGAAGGAAGCGTTGGTGCTGGCGCAGCGCACTGCTGATGAATTGCGCGCCAGTGCGCACCGTGAAGTGGAAGCGATGCGTGTCCAGGCGGAGCTGCAGGTTCGACAGCAGATGGAGCAGTACCAGAAGGCGATCGAGGACCTGCGTTTGGCGCGACAGCGCTTCGCCATAGAGCTGCGAACCACTCTGCGCGGGATGCTGGAGTTCGTAGAGCAACATCTTGCCACTGTTCCTGCGGAGAACGCCCCACCGCAGGAACCGACGCAGAGCGACTCGGAGCCATCAGAGCCGGAGAGTCCGCATGTGGAACAACCCGCCTGAAGTGACGGAACAGCCGTCGCGATCTGGCAACGCGGCGCTGGGAGCGGCTTTGCTGCTGTTTGTAATAATTGTGCTGTCCAACCTGCTGATGCTGCGCCCCCGTCTGAGTGACCGCCTCGACGCCTGGTCTACCCGCGTGATGCAGGCAGAGTATGTGGCACGCATGTTGTATGGCACCGTCTTGCCCTTTGGGGAGGCGGATGCAACCGCCTGGGAAGACACGGTCAAGTTGCTATCGACTAAAGATGCCCCGCTTGGCGCACTGGTGCGTGCCGTCATTCTGTTGGAGGAACGCTCTACTATGCTGGGGCAGCCTCCTACACGCGGGCGGTTGGAGGTGCTGCTGAAACGGATGCCTGCCGCGCCCACACAATGGAGCCCCGACCAGAAGCAGGCGGTATTGCTCTGGTGTCAGGCGGTATACGGCGAGCGCCGACGTCTCTCGCCAGAGGAGCAGGAGCGGTTTCGCCGTACGATTGAGGAGCTTCCTCTTGGCTGGATGCGCTGGCTAGCGCTGAAGCATCTGGCGACTGCAGCAGGCGACACTGCCGCTGCCCGTCGATGGGAGGCGCGCGCCCGCGAGGGGGCGAACCGCCTCCAGCGTACCTTGCTCATCGCTTTTGGTGTGGTCGCGGTGCTGATGCTGACAGGGGTCTCCACCTGGGTCACTTATGCGGTATGGAAGAGCACAGTGCGCACTGTCCAACCTATTGCCCCCGCGTTGCCCGCTCATCATATCGGAACTGTCACCTGGGGGCTGGTGGTGTACCTCGCCGCCATGTATTTAGGCGGAACAGTGGCAGGGCTCTTCGCGCATGGGTTGCCAGCTGGCTCGCCTCTGCTCATCGTGCTAGTATGGCTGGTGCAGCTGGTCACGGGCGGGGTGGCTATCGGATGGTTGCACTGGCAGATGAAGCGGGCGGGTATCAGCTGGCGTGAAGTAGGCTGGAACTGGACCCCCTTGGCACAGCATCTCGCCTGGGGCACGGCAGCTTACGTCGCAATGATTCCTGTGCTCCTGCTGACGGTAGTGCTCGTGCAGGTGCTCCTGCCCGAGATTCCAAGCCCAGCGCATCCGATTGCAGGGGTAGCGTTGTCGGACAATCCGCCCTGGGTGACCCTGCTGCTGTTCCTGATGGCAGCGGTGTTTGCGCCGCTCTTCGAGGAGGTTTTCTTTCGCGGGGTGCTGCTGAGTGCCTTGTGGAGGCAGACGGGCAACCGATGGGTGGGCATCATCGGCTCTGCGCTCTTCTTCTCCGTGCTACACCCGCAGATGTACTTCGGGTGGATTGTTATCTTTGTGGTGGGCGTGATGTTGGGAGCGCTGTTTGTGGAGCGAGGAAGCCTGCTGCCCTGCATCTGGATGCACGCGCTGAACAACGCCGCCGCGCTATTGGTAGTGCAGTTGTTGAGGGGGCTAGGGTAGGTGCCGTGAAGCGTGGGGCGAGACTCTCCTCTCCTGCGTGAACTGTAGACGCTTGTTGCCTGAAGCTGCTATAATAACGCTACTATCCCTGAGCTGATTGGAGGCAAGCACGCATGTACTCGCCCTCGCGAGAGGAGTTCCATCGGCTGGCACAGCAAAGCAATCTGGTACCTGTTTATCGCGAGATTCTGGCTGACATGGAAACGCCGGTGTCGGCGTTCCGTAAAGTCGCGCGAGGGAGGTACTCGTTTCTGCTGGAGAGCGTCGCGGGCGGCGAGCGCATCGCACGCTACTCCTTCTTGGGGACCGAACCTGCCCTTGTATTCCGCAGTAAGGGGCGCGAGATACGCCTGTTGCGTCAAGGCGAAGTGACAAGGGAAACGCTTCCGCCCGGACAGGACCCGCTACATCGCCTCAAGAGTCTGCTCAGCCCCTACCGAATAGCATTGCCTGCGGAGCTGCCTCGCTTCGTCGGTGGTCTAGTGGGCTACATTGCCTACGACATGGTGCGCTTCTTCGAGCGGTTGCCCGAAGATACGGTAGATGACTTGCAGGTGGACGACAGTTGCTTTTTGCTCGCGGACTCCTTGCTGATTTTTGACCATGTGCGTCATCGTATTATCGCTTTGAGCAACGCGCACGTGCAGGGCGACGTGGACCGAGCGTACAACGAGGCATGCGCACGGGTGGAGGAGCTTATTGAAAGGTTACGCGCGCCATTACCTCCCGCGCCGAAACGCCCTGCACGGCAGACCCCTGTGGTGTTCACACCGAACCAGAGCCCAGAGCAATACCAACAGGCAGTAGTGCGCACGAAGGAGTACATTGCGGCGGGTGACGGCACGCAGATGGTGCTCTCCCAACGGTGGCAGGCTTCTATCCAAGCACACCCGTTCGACGTGTATCGCGCCCTGCGCTCGCTCAACCCGTCGCCGTATATGTTCTATCTGGAGCTGGACGATGTGGTGCTGGCAGGGGCGTCTCCCGAGATTCTGGTCACGGTGGAGAAGCGGATCGCCACTACGCGCCCCATTGCAGGCACACGCCCTCGCGGTAGGACGCCGGAAGAGGACAGAAAGCTGGCACAGGAGCTGTTGGCGGATGAGAAGGAGCGCGCCGAACACGTGATGCTAGTGGACCTAGGACGCAACGACTTGGGACGTGTCTGCGCCTACGGTACCGTGCACGTGGAGGAGCTCATGACCATCGAGCAGTATTCGCACGTCATCCATATCGTCTCGGACGTGAAGGGTAGGCTGGCGCCCGACAAAGATGCCTTTGACGCCCTGCGTGCCT
Source organism: bacterium (assembly GCA_025057335.1). Taxonomy (GTDB): domain Bacteria; phylum Armatimonadota; class HRBIN16; order HRBIN16; family HRBIN16; genus HRBIN16. The sequence continues at coordinate 20,724 of JANWXG010000004.1, forward strand.
GTTTTCCTGCGGGCACGGTGTCGGGCGCGCCGAAGGTGCGGGCGATGGAGATTATCGAGGAGCTAGAGCCAACCCGAAGGGGCATCTATGCTGGCGCGGTCGGCTACTTCAGCTTCAGCGGGGACATGGACACCTGTATCGCTATCCGCACCATCGTGATGAAGGACGGCGTGGCTTACATTCAGGCAGGCGCGGGTATCGTTGCGGACTCGGTGCCCGAACGGGAGCACCAGGAGTGTTTGAACAAAGCACGTGCGCTGATGCGCGCGGTCGAGATGGCAGAAGCTGGTCTGGAGTGAGGTGGGCGATGCTACTGATTATCGATAACTACGATAGCTTTACCTACAATCTGGTGCAGTATTTCGGCGAGCTGGGAGCAGACCTGCAGGTCTACCGCAACGACGCGATTACTCTGGAGGAGATCGAGCGGCTGCAACCTGAACGCATCGTGATTTCACCCGGTCCGTGCACCCCGAAGGAGGCGGGCATTTCAGTACCGCTGATTCAGCGCTTCGCGGGGCGGATACCCATTCTGGGCGTATGCTTGGGGCACCAGTGCATCGGTGCGGCGTTCGGAGGGGAGATTGTGCGGGCACGACAGCTGATGCACGGGAAGACCTCTGCTATTTACCATGATGGCCGTGGGGTGTTTCGCTCTCTGCCGAACCCCTTCGAAGCGACCCGATACCACTCGTTGGTGATTGCTCGCGAAAGCCTACCTGACTGCCTAGAAATCTCCGCCGAGACGTATGATGGGGAGATTATGGGGGTGCGTCATCGGGAGTTCGCTATCGAGGGTGTCCAATTTCATCCCGAATCGATCTTAACGCAGCCGGGTAAAGACTTGCTGCGCAACTTCTTGCATCTGCGTGTCGCATAGGGGATGGGGGGGACAATAAATGAATACAGATACCTTTCATCGTCGCCTGGCAATGATGCAACGGGCGATGCTGCATGAAGGGGTGGACTGCTTCGTCGCAGCGCCGTCAGTCAACATGCAGTATCTCACTGGTTTCGTCGAGCCAGCCCATGAACGCTTCATGGCGCTGCTGGTGCCCGCAGAAGGGGAGCCTGTATTGATTGTGCCTGCACTCAGTGCAGAGAGCGCAAGGCAAGAGGCGTTCGGTGTAGGCGAGATACGGGTCTGGGAAGACCACGAAGGGGTAGACCCGATACTGCGCGAGGTCACACAAGAGATGGACCTGGCTACCGCCGTTATCGCTATTGACGAGGAACTGCCTGCACTGTTTCTGCTCAAGCTGCAACAAATTTTACCGACCGCACTGTATCGCCCCGGTACCGAAATCTGGGCAGCGGCGCGCATTCGCAAAGACGAAGACGAGCTATGGCATATCACGCAGGCGTCGCGTTATGCGGACAACGCGTTGGCAGCGGGACTAGCGGTGTGTGTGGCAGGCAATACGGAACGTGAGGTGGCGTGCGCCATCCAAACGGAAATAGAGGCGCAAGGAGCGGAAATGGCGTTTGGGTTGCCCATTGTCGCCGCGGGTAAGCACAGCGCCCAACCGCACTATCGCACCACCAACACTGTCATGCATCCGGGCGATGTGGTGGTCATCGACTACGGCGCGCGCCTGAACGGCTACAACTCGGATATGACGCGCACAGTGTGCATCGGAGAAGCCACTCCCGAGGTGCAAAAGATATACAAAATTGTATACGATGCGCACTACGCCGCCCGCGCCGCTGTGAAGCCCGGGGTAACCGCCGAGTCAGTGGACGCGGCGGCACGTTCCGTCATTGAGAAGTCAGGCTATGGTCAGTTCTTCGTGCATCGTACAGGACATGGCATTGGCTTGTCAGTGCACGAGCCACCCTACATCGTGCAGGGCAACAAGCAGGTGCTAGAAGAGGGGATGTGTTTCAGCATCGAGCCGGGCATCTACTTGCCTGGGCAGTTCGGGGTGCGTATCGAGAACCTGGTGGTGGTAACCGCTGACGGTTGCAAGTCACTCAACGCCGAACCTCCACCGCACATTCGCGAAATAGGATAGGGAGGCAGGGTATGACTGTTCAGCAAGCGATTGCGAAGCTGGTAGAGGGACAGAATCTGACGCGAGCGGAAGCTGCCTCTCTCATGGAAGCGACCATGAGCGGACAGGCAACGCCAGCACAGACCGCTGCTTGGCTGGTGGCGTTGCGCATGAAAGGGGAAACTGCGGAGGAGATCGCCGGTTGCGCAGAGACCATGCGCCGCCACGCGGTAGCGGTGCGTCCCCAGCGCCAGGCGGAGCTCATCGATACCTGTGGCACAGGGGCAGATAAGATAAAGACCTTCAACATCTCCACAGCAGTAGCGTTCGTCGTGGCAGCGGCGGGAGTGCCCGTCGCCAAGCATGGCAACCGTGCCGTCACCAGCAAGTGTGGCAGCGCTGATGTGCTCGAGGCGCTAGGATGTCGTCTGGAGCTGTCGCCAGAGCGCATTGCACAAGCGATCGACGAAATCGGTATCGGCTTCCTGTTTGCCCGCGCACATCATCCCGCCATGAAGTACGCTGCGCCCGTGCGGCAGGAACTGGGCATCCGCACTGTGTTCAACGTACTTGGACCGCTGACGAATCCCGCTGGTACCCGACGCCAGTTGCTCGGTGTATTCGCGCCCCAGCTCACGCGATTGCTGGCTGAGGTGCTGCGCGAAATGGGTGCAGAGCGCGCGATGGTAGTGTACGGCGAGCCGGGGTTAGACGAGCTGTCCACTCTGGGGGAAACCCTCATCGTACACCTACAGGATGGACACCTGCGCGAGGAACGTGTGACGCCAGAGCAGTTCGGTTTGCGCCGTGCCTCCTCCGAGGAGATTATCGCTCCACATTCTGCACAGGATTGCGCCCAAAAGTTATACAGCTTGCTGGCAGGCGAGCAAGGAGCGGCGCGCGACCTGCTCTTGTTGAACGCTGGGGCAGCGCTCGTTGTGGGTGGGAAGGCACAGCAGATCGCAGAGGGCATAGAGGTCGCTCGTGAGACCATCGACTCAGGTAGGGCACTGCACACCCTGCAACGCTACATCCAGTTCACGCAGGAGGCGGAAGCGTGAACATCCTGGAGACCATTCTCGCCCACAAGCGCCAAGAGGTGGCGCAGGCGGAAGCGAAAACGCCCCTCTCGGCACTGGAGGGACGGCTAGCGTCTGCACCGCCAGTGCGTTCTTTCCGTCAGGCGCTACAGCGGGGAGAGGGGCGCGTCGCGGTCATTGCAGAGGTCAAGAAAGCATCTCCCTCCAAAGGGATACTCCGTGAGAAATTTGACCCGCTGCAGATAGCTCGTATTTACGCGCAACACGGCGCTAGCGCAATCAGCGTGCTCACCGACGAGCGATTCTTTCAGGGGCATCTGGACTACCTGCGAACCATACGAAAGGAGGTAGAGGTGCCTCTGCTTCGGAAGGATTTCGTGCTGAGCCGTTATCAGGTGGCGGAAGCGCGTGTAGCAGGAGCGGACGCGGTACTGCTCATTGTCGCAGCGCTCTCGGACGAGCAGCTGCAGGACCTCCTGCGGTATGCGCACACGCTGGGCATGGATGCGCTGGTGGAGGTGCATACGGAGGAGGAGATGCGTCGCGCCCTCGACGTCGGGGCGGTTCTGATTGGTGTTAACAACCGCGACCTGACCACTTTTCACACGACGTTGGAGGTGACCGAGAGGCTCGCTCCGCTATTACCCCCAGGGGGTATACTTGTTAGCGAAAGCGGTATCGAAAGCGCGGAGGACGTCCGCCGTGTCGCCCGAGCGGGAGCACACGCAGTGCTGGTAGGGGAGTCGCTGATGCGAGCAGAGGACATCGGGGCGAAGCTCCGGGAACTGACGTCGGCTACCTGAACCGCTCTTGGAGCAACCGCTTTGCCCCTTCTTTGTCGTCTGGTGCCAGTCTCCCCTCGATGACCTCATTGAGCAGGAACGCCTTACATTCGCCGACCTGCTTACCGGGCGGGATGTTCAGAAGCTGCATAATCTCGTGTCCGCTTAGGGGGCTGTCCAGTTGTTGCACGTTTTCCCGTGCGGTCAATGTGCGGATGCGCTGCTCCAGAGCGTCGATGTCCGCTTTTGGGTAGGCGGGGTTGCTTGCAGCGATATCTGCTCGTACCAGCGTGAGCAGTTCACTCAGCAAGTCTCCGGCATCGCGAATCAGTCGTCGCACCGCTGCGTCACTCCAAGTGTAATCGTATTCTCCTGGTCGCATGTGCAGGCGCACGAGTTTGACCACTGCTTGGATGACGTCGTTGCTGTAGCGTAGGCGCCGTAGCAGCTCCTCAGCCATCTGCGCGCCGATGTTCTGGTGTCCGTAGAAGTGCACTCCGCGCTCGTCGACCGTGCGCGTAGCTGGCTTGCCCACATCATGTAGCAGCGCCGCTAGGCGGAGCACGAGGGAGGCGTTGGAGGGCAACGCCTCTAGTACCTTCAGCGTATGCTCCCAGACGTCGTATAGGTGATACTGATTCTGCTCTACACCATGCATTGCTGCCAGCTCAGGGGCGAAGTGCTCCAGCAGCCCCGTTTCCCGAAGCAGGCGCAAACCTTTCACTGCATGGGAAGCCTGCAGTATCTTGGTGAACTCGTCTCGGATGCGTTCCATGCTGATGACACGCAAGCGGTGGGCTGTGCGGCAAATCGCTTCGTAGGTCTTCGGCTCAATATCGAAGTCCAGCTGTGCGGCGAAGCGTACTGCCCGCATGGCGCGGAGGGGGTCTTCCGTGAAGGTGACCGTGGGGTCTACAGGGGTGCGCAGCAGCCCTGCTCGCAAGTCGTTCAGCCCCATTCCAGTGAGGTCAAGCAGCTCGCCCGTATGCAGGTTGCGCATCAGAGCATTCACGGTAAAATCGCGACGGAAGGCGTCTTCGCGCAAGGTGGCGGGCTGCACCTGCACCGGTTTACGGCTGTCAGCGGAGTAGCTCTCGCGCCGGGCGGTCACTATTTCAAACGGTACCCCCTCGATGTGCACCATCGCCGTGCCAAAGCGCGGGTAGGTGACTGGCAGGTGGTCAGCAGTACCCTGCGCGTGGAGCCAGTGGGCGAGCGCTAGAGCGTCCTCTTCAGTCACGATATCCACATCAGGAGGTAGGGGGCGCCCCAGCAGCTCGTCGCGCACGACACCACCCACTAGATACAGACGCCCCTCCCATGGGGTGCCGCGAGTGACCTGACGCAGCCTGTCTATAGCATGCAGTAGAAGGCTCACAACATCGATATTTTACCACTTTTCACGGGGCGGAATTCGCGCGGGCCACCCGTATCAGATACCATTCCCTCAACACTGCCTCGGGTTTCGTTAATACGAAGCGTAGGTGAGTAACGTTATCAGAGAGCGCAATGGGTGGGCGTACTCCGTCTCGAGCTAGAGGCGAGAACGTGTTCCCATCGGAGGATACCCACAGCTCTACGCCCTCACCATCGTAATGCAGGTAGAGCCGTTCTGCTCCTTCGCGCCAGCCTGGCGCCACTTGCTGCATCTCGTACTGCAGCCAACCGGTCTGTTTTTGGGGTTGCCATGCGGCGCGATATCCCATCCCCCACAGGTCTGGTTGCCAGACGCGGTGTACCTCTTGCAACTGCGCGGGTGTAGACTGCACCGTCGCGCGCTCTTGGTAGATGGTTGTGACGCGCGCGGCATCAGCCGAGGAGATGTGCAGCAGAGCGCCACCCCCTGCGGGGAGGGTGAGTATCAATTCGCGCTCGCCGGTCGCTGCTCGCTCTCGCGTAGTGAGCGTCTTGCCTGTGAGCAAATCCCGCACCTGTGATGCAGGAGCAACCAGTCGTACGAAGCCTTGCTGTTCGGTTTGCGTATCATCGTTGACGACTACGACGATGAGGCTACCGTCCTCTGGATCGCGCAGGGTGGACGCCCGCAGAGGAGCGCGTGCCGAAGCAAAGGCAAAAGCGGGTTCGCATCGCCACAGCAGCGCACGGTGAGGAGCGAGCGCCGCAAAGGTCTCCGCCACCGCAAGCATCTGCGGGGTAGGGGAACCATTGTTGTAGAGCATCCCACTGCCCGCACCTGTCGGTACCGAGCTGGTTACGCGAGGCCAATCAGCAGGGATGTCGGTACGGTCGCCCTCAGGCGCGTTGGGCGCTCTGTCGTTCGGCTCTGGGAACAACACGAAGAAAATGACACCCTTCGCCCCTACCATTAGGCTCTGCCAGATTTGCCAGCGGGTTTCTTCTACGGTTGGCATGCGCCAGTGCCAATAGGCGCCAGGCTCAATCACCACGTTGCCCTTGCTATCGTAGTGCCACTTCCCCCAGATTTCTGCGAAGATCTGTGGCATCACCCATACCGCTTTGCCTGTCTCGGCGCCCAAGCGCGCCAGCCGCTCGGTGCAGGAGATGAAATAGGCACGAGACGATTCGGGGGTGTTCGGTCCGTTGGGCGAGCGAGCGGCGAAATAGGGGTAAATGTCACTGCACAACACGGGTATCCTGGTGTAGTGTGCTGCCGCCTCGATGTCGCGTGTCATGTTGACCATGATTGCCGGACGAGACGGGTCGTGCTGTGCAAGAGCGGCGCGCACTTGCTCCATGTGTGTCATCTCCCAGGTTCGCGCTTCGTCTATTAGCACATATGCCCGCAGCGCCTTCAAGCCGCCTAGCGCTTCTACAGTGTGCTTTGCAGTGCGCTCTGCCCATTCCCGACCGCGCAGGCGACGCCAGTGGTAAATCCATTCGGGCGTGGCGAAAACCGCTATACCATGCTGCTGCGCTAGCTCGCATACCTTTCGTGTGTCCGCCGTGCTACTATTGATGAGCCAGATGGCGTCCATGGAGTAGCGCTGCCGCAGGTCACGTAACAGCCTGTCGACGAACTGCCAAGTATCCATCCCCGCTTGGCGTGCTACCCACGACACTCGCTCGAAGGGGAAATATACTCCCCTCACGAAGGTCTGCAAATCACTAGGAAGGCTGTTCGCGCGAACGGAGGTGCCCCATAGCAGCAATCCTGTTGCCAAAATACCGCAGACAATGCCCACTAGTGTTACCTCCAGCTAAAACGGTGTACCTTTTTCTTCGGCAGGATGGCGGGTATCTTCCTTCTGACGACAGCAGAAGACGGCTACTACATCACCGTCTCACACTGTGACGATTTTCCGCGCCCCTTTTTCAGAGGGATTTGGGCAGGAGAGCACAAATGTGCTACAATAGCTAGAGAAAAGGAAACATGGAGCAGGAGGCGAGAGACGATGCCCTTGAGCGAGGCGCTACTGCGCATCTTAGCCTGTCCAGTGTGCGACGAACACCCCCCTCTACGCCAGGAAAGCGAGGAGAGCCTGGTATGCGACCAGTGCCATCGCCGATATCCCATTCGTGATGGGATTATTGACCTGCTCGTAGAGGAAGAAGACGACCAACAACGACCATCTTGAGGAGGCAACTATGCCAAGAGTGGCAGTTGTGCACGGACCGAACCTGAACATGTTGGGGATCCGAGAGACAGAGGTGTATGGTCACCTGAATCTAGACCAAATCAATCAGCGCATTCTGGAAAGGGCGAAATCGCTTGGGATCGAGGTGCGCATCACGCAGTCCAACCACGAGGGCGAGATTATCGAGGCTATCCACGAGGCGTTGCAGTGGGCGGATGCGCTCATCATTAATCCCGGAGCCTACACGCACTACAGTATCGCCATTCGGGACGCGATTGCCGCAGTACGCCTACCAACAGTAGAAGTTCATCTCTCCAACATCTACGGACGAGAGGAGTTCCGACGCCATTCGGTTACTGCACCAGTGTCTCATGGTATCATCGCGGGCTTCGGCGTCATGAGCTACCTGATGGCTTTGGATGCGGTTAAGTTTATTCTGGAGGAGAGTCGTCGATGAGTCTACGTTTTGCACAACGCCTCGCACGCTTGCGCGCTCGTCTAGATGACCCTGCTGTGGAGGCTCTACTCATCACTACACGTCTCAATGTGCGCTACCTGAGCGGTTTTACTGGTAGCGCAGGTTCGCTGTTGATCGGCAGAGACTTTGCGGTACTGCTGACGGACAGGCGGTACACCTTGCGCGCGCAGCGGGAGGCGTCAGGTTTCGAGGTGGTCGTGCCAGACAATCCCGACGACGACATCCTCAAAACACAGCTGGAAACGCGCCACCTCCGCAGGGTGGGCTTCGAGGCGAACCACGTAACGGTCAAGACACTGGAGAGCTGGCAGGAAAAGTATCAGGAGCTCGGCGTCGAGTGGGTGGCAACCGACGGCGTGGTGGAGGAGCTGCGACAGGTGAAAGATGGCGAGGAGATTGCGGCGATTCGTGAGGCTTGTGGCATTGCGGACGCCGCCTTCCGACACATTCAGCTTTTCATGCAGCCCGAGACAGTGGAGCTGGATGTCGCCATGGAGCTGGATTTCTACATGCGCCGCCAGGGGGCGCGTCGTGCTGCTTTCGACATCATCGTCGCCTCAGGAGAGAACTCCGCCATGCCCCATGCAGAGACCTCCGAACGGCGCTTCCGCCCTGGCGACTTTGTTATCCTGGACTATGGGGCAGAGGTGGACGGCTACTGTTCAGACATCACGCGCACCGTAGTCATCGGCAAAGCCAGCGAAGAGCAGCGACGGATGTACCATACCGTGCTAGAGGCGCAACTGCGCGCCATCGAAGCCATCAAGCCCGGGGTCAAGGGCTGCGATGTGGATTCCGTAGCGCGGCAGGTGATTAGCGACGCGGGCTACGGTGACCACTTCACACATTCGCTGGGGCATAGCCTCGGTCTGAGTGTGCACGACGGCATCGGCTTCGCGCAGAAGTCGGAAGTGGTGCTCGAACCCGGAATGGTGTTCACTGTGGAGCCTGGTATCTATATCGAGGGCGTCGGGGGCGTGCGCATTGAGGATGACATTCTGGTCACTGAAGAGGGCTGCGAAGTGTTGACGCACGCTCCGAAGGAGCTGATGGAGTTCGAGGCTCGATAGCGCGCTGTGCTAAGCCGAAAGCAAAGGGTGTAGCGTGATGAGGGGATCGTGCCGAGCGATGGCGAAGCATCGCTGTGGTCTAGCCCTCACCCCCGCCCCACTCCTGTTAGGAGAGGGGAGTAGACCCATCTCCCACTGGGAGAAGGGGATGGGGAATGAGAGCTCTTCAGCTTGTAGTGAAGCACGTGAGTGCTTCTCCTAGACAAACAACAGGGACTTCAGATGACACAGACGCGCTGGCGTGCGCACGACGGACAGGGGGCGGGAAGCGCCCTCTCTCATCCAAAACAGGAAGCCTTATCCGGGTGCGAGGAGAGAGGCGTTCTGTCGTCCCTCCACAATAGAGACTGTGCGGTAGGAGGAGGAAAGGTGCGTTTCGCGATACGCTTTCTGTTCCTGATGACACTGGCTTGGTGGGGCATTCTTCCTCTCGTTGCCTCCGAAAACCCACCTCGCTACTGGAGATTAACCATCTTACACACTAACGACACGCATGGCAATCTCTTCCCGTTCCACTACCCCGATCCGCCCGACCCCAACACGCAGGAGGCGCAACTGGCGCTACGGCGCGACATCGGTGGGGCGGCGCGCCGCGCGACGCTGGTCGGGAGACTGCGCCAGGCTTTCGGCACGACGTGGCTGGTGGACACGGGCGACTTCCATGACGGCACTGCGTTCTCCATTGAGCACCGTGGTCAAGCAGACGTTGCTGTGATGAACGCCATAGGCTACACCATTGCCACGCATGGCAACCACGAGTTCAACAACACACGCGCCCAGTGGCAGCAGCTGGTGCAGATGGCGCAGTTTCCCATAGTGTGTGCCAACGTGCTGGATGCCAGCACCAAACAGCCTCTGCTGAAACCGTATGAGATTCTGCGGGTGGAAGGCGCAAGAGTAGCTGTGTTTGGGTTGGTGACCGAAAGCACACGTGGCTACCCAGCTACGCGCGAAGGCATAGAGATTACCGACGCCCTCGAGACCGCCCGTCAGCTGGTGCCGCAGCTGCGAGAGCAAGCAGACCTTGTCGTGCTGCTGTCGCATCTCGGCTATGAGAACGACGTGCGGCTAGCGCGCGAGGTGCCGGGAATCGACGTCATCATCGGAGGGCACTCGCACACACGCCTCGCCAAACCGGAGTTCGTACCTGCAGGCGAGCTCACCAGCGCCTTCCGCAAAAACGGGACGGTGATTGCACAGGCGTTCCAGTGGGGAGGCGAGCTAGGTAAGCTGGAAGTGCTCCTGCGCCGCGACCCCAACACGGGCAGATGGACGCCGATGAGCTATCGTGGCGAGCTGATACTGGTGTCGCCAGAGATTCCCGAAGACCCCAACGTGAAGCAAGTGATCGAGCGCTACTGGAAGCCGCTGAAAGGGTACTACGGCGTGCTGCTAGGCGAGGCAGAAGACGACTTCACCCGCCGCGGCACCGATGATGCCGAATATCACTTCGTAGCGGACGCTCTACGCGAGATGCTGGGCACGGAGGCTGACCTGCAGAACATGGGCGGTGTGCGCGCGCCCCTGCTGCGAGGCAAGGTCACCCGCTACGACTTGGCAAAGATGATGCCCTTCGGCAACACTGCAGTGAAGTTCCGCGCAACGGGAGCACAGCTGCGCGAGATTCTGCGCCGCACCCGTCCCGCCGTCTCGGGCATCCGCTATCGCTACGAACGCGGAGAGCTGGGGGAGGTGACTGTCAACGGTCAGCCGCTGCAGGATGACCGCGAGTACCTGATTTCCACCAACAGCTACTTCGCACAGCGGTTCCTGCAACCGATGGGAATTGCGTATGAAGATACGGGGCAGAAAGTGCTCGACCTGGTATCGGAATACGTTCGAAAACACGGACGTGTCCGTCCCGCCTACGACGGGCGGCGCGTGGTAGACCGTTCGGTGTATTAGTGAATCTTCTGTGCGGACGCGACGGAGCGTATCCCTCCAAACGGTAACCTGACGAATTATCTGGAGGGTCATGCTCCGTCATGACCTTTGTGGACACGACAGAGCGCGTCCCTCCAGTTTGGGCGAGTAGTGCTTTGGAGGGTCACGCTCCATTGTGACCCTGTGTGTGGACGCGACGCAGCGCGTCCCTCCAATTTGGGCGAAAGTGGCACTGGAGGGTCACGCTCTGTCGTGACCTCCTGTTCGTAGTGCAGGCTTCAGCCTGCAAAGAAGCGCACTGAAGTGCGCACTACCAACACAGTTTTTGGAGGGTCACGCTCGGTCGTGACCCCACGCATGGACGCGACGGAGCGCGTCCCTCCAACGGGAAACATTGCGGGCAGATGCGGCAAAGCGCGTCCCTCCAATGGGCTGTGAGCCCACCATTGAAATGGTGGGCTATGAGGAGAGGAAAACCTGCCTGCGCAGGTTCTCATCCGCGCAAGCGGATTTCGGCTTCGCATACCTCCCGACTTCAGTTGGTGGGCGACACCCGCCGTCATGGAAGTGGTGGGCTGTGAAAAGAGCGTCGCCCCGAGACAATCTGTGCATGGACGCGACAGAGCGCGTCCCTCCAAATGCCCCTGATGGCGGAGGTGACGGAGCGTGTCATTTTTGGCTATCCCCTCGCTTTTCTCACCCCCCCGTCGTGGTGGATGGCAGAGCGACTACGGCGCAGTG
>JANWXG010000050.1 GCA_025057335.1 bacterium
GAAGACCTCGAGCAGGTGTTGCGCCTCATCGGGGAGAGCTGCAAGACGCGCGAGCAGTATGTCAACGTGCTTCCGCCGGATGCAGCGCCAGTAGGTACCTTTGTGCCCAATCCTGTAAAAGTGCTGGTAGGTGGTGCGATCGTGTTTGTGGTCAATGTGGAACGGTTCGAGCGCTTCTAGGATGTCGCCGCAAGAGTTCTGCCAGAAGCTGCAGATTCCGGAGAGTTGCGCCCCGTTGGTGGAGCAAGCATTGACCCATCGCTCTGCACTGGTGGATGGAGCTCCCGCCAGCAACGAACGGCTGGAGTTTCTGGGCGATGCGGTGTTGGGGCTGGTCGTCACTGAAATGTTGTATTCCCTCTTCCCCGAACGCGATGAAGGGGAGCTCTCTCGGGCGCGCGCGCTGGTCGTCAGCCGACGTACCCTGGCGCAGGTAGCACGGCAACTTGGGGTGGACCAGGCGCTGCGTCTGAGCGCAGGAGAGGAATCGCAGGGGGGACGGCACCGCCCCAGCATTCTGGCAGACGCCTTCGAGGCGTTGATTGCGGCAGTCTACCTGCAAGCAGGGCTGGACGAGGTGAAACGGTTCGTTTGGCGAAACCTGGGCGACCTTATTCAGAAAGCCCCTGACGCATACCGCACGCACGACTACAAATCGCGTCTGCAGGAGAAGATGCACGCGGTGCTGCGCCAGACCCCAGAGTACGACCTGCTGTGCGAAACGGGAGCAGACCATGACAAGACCTTCTGTGTGCAGGTGCGTCTGGGGGAGGTCGTGCTGGGCACAGGCGTCGGCAAGAGCAAGAAGGAAGCAGAGCAGGCAGCCGCGCGTGAGGCGCTTGCTAAACTGGAGAGGGAGGAATCTGCGCAGGTAGAGGACGCCCCCACCCCTCCTGAGCGACATCACTTCGCAAGGTAGGCTATTCTCTGCTGCCTGTCGCCCTCGATTTTGTCGGGAGCAGAAGGTCGTCACGTTACGTTGTCCTTACTGCACGCTGCACCAGTGCCCCTCAGCCGTGACACTGCTGGGGGGTCACGCGCCGTAGTGACCATGATGACGGACGCGACGGAGCGCGTCCCTCCAATCTGGGCAAAAACTTCTGGAGGGTCACGCGCCGTCGTGACCATCACGATTTTTCCGTTCGGCTCACTAGGAGGTTCGCCCTGCAGTTGTGTGGAGGGCGAGGCTCCCGCCGAGCCGTCCTTCCTGTCATGCTGAGCCGCAGGTGAAGCATCTCTTGAGGCCCTCTGCTGTGATAGTTCATCGCCGGGCTGAGTGGACGCGACGGAGCGCGTTCCTCCAGCGGTAATCAGTGTGTGGACGCGACGGAGCGCGTCCCTCCAAATAGCGACCTTGCGGACGCGACGGAACGTGCCTCTCCAAGGCGAACGCCTGCGGGGAGGCGAGGGTGACATCTGGCAAGGCGCTGGTGCCTGCGAGGCGTGCGATGTTTGCGGGTCAGGCTATCGCCTCGCCCTTTCTGAGTACCTCTGCCCCAGATATCCCCTGCTCACTCGCACGTTCGTGGGGGTGGGGGGTGTCTTCTTTTCATCTTCTGAATCCAATTGGTGCATTGACACGTTGGGCGGAGCGTTCTATAATATCTCTGAGGACACAACACTAGCAGGAAAGGAGCCTGAGTAGCGATGTCTCGTCGTGCATTCACCCTGATAGAGCTGCTGGTGGTCATCGCGATTATCGCGATCCTGGCGGCTATTCTCTTCCCCGTCTTCGCGCAAGCGCGCGAGAAAGCCCGGCAGTCCACCTGCATCTCCAACTTCAAGCAGATTCTGCTGGGCGCGCTGATGTACACGCAGGACTTCGATGAGAAGTTCCACCGTCTGCTCGTGTGGAACCCCACCTGCTTCACAAACCCCAGCGCCTGCAGCTCGGGATGCCCTGCACGCTGCTGGAACAACAACCCCAACGGTCCCGACCAGACCATTGGTCCAGAAGACATGTTGAACCCCTACATCAAGAACACGGGCGTCTGGGCGTGTCCGAGCGACAACATCCACCGCGATGACTGCACGGGTCCCAACGGCACGTGGTACAAGATTAGCTACTCCTTCACGCACTTCCAGCCGGGCACTTGGGAAAACACGGCGACGTTCGGCGTGTGCGCTTACTATCCCATCAGCACAGCCGCCAACGCAGCCACAGCCGAGTCCAAGACGCAGTCCGAAATCGGGCGTCCGGGCGAAACGGCGATTATGTACGAGCTGTGGACCACCGTGTCCTACGGACGCAACTTCACGCACTGGCGCTGGGACAACCGAAACATCGCGGACCCCAACTGGCCTGAAGCACCTAACTACCTGACGGTCAACTGGTGCGGACAGGGCGACGCGCGTTTCGCTATGGGCAACCACAACCGGCTTATGACGCTCGGTTGGGCGGATGGCCACGTGAAGCCACTACGACGCAGCCAGATTATGTACTGGCCCTGGAACGACCAGGCGGTAGCGGAGCGACGCTTCAACTACCTGCACTGGAACGAGGCGTTTAAGCCGTAAGGAGAAGAGCCATGTCCAAGACACCTGCAGACCCCAAAAAGACCGTGCTGTGGGCGATTATCGCCATCTTGGCTATCGGCGCGGCGGTGTTCTCCGCCTACAAGTCGCTCATCGAGCCGCAGCAGGGCAGGAGTGTCGGCTTCGTCGACATGTTCCCTGGCGGCAAGGCGGGCTTGATGAAGGGCGGTACCTCCGCCGAGACCGAAGGTGGCGCACCTGTTGAGATGCGGTAATTTGTCCGTGCCCACGCCCCCCTTTTCCCTTCGCTAGGAGGGAGAGGGGGGCATCCTGTCATGAGCGTAGTCTGGCGAGCAATCCTCAGCGAGCTGGGACAGTTCCATTAACTGCCTCGCAGATAGGGAATACCCCTCTTCACAAACACCCCGTTTTAGCCAACATAGTTATTGACACCCGTCGCCTGATTTTTGCATGGAGGTCGGAGCGAGGTTATGTTCGTACTCATCGGCTTGGCGGTAGTGTTTGGTTCCATTCTGGTGGGCTACATCATGCATGGGGGCAAGGTCGCCGTACTCATCCAGATTTCGGAGTTCGTGATTATCGGCGGAGCGGCGTTTGGTGGAGTGATTGTGGGCAACGGCATTTCGGGCGTGCAGACGCTCATCAAGGCAGTGCTTGGCTTGCTCAAGCCGCCTCCAGTGAGCAAGGATGGCTATATCGAACTGCTACAGTGCCTATTCGCTCTGTTTACTCTGGCGCGCAAGGAAGGGCTACTGGCTCTGGAGCGTCACGTGGAGAACCCCGAGGCAAGCGAGCTGTTCTCCCAATATCCCAGTGTTGCCTCCAATCATCATGCGATAGAGTTCCTGTGTGATACAGTGAAGGTCATCCTGACGGGAGCGGTAGGACACTACGAGCTGTCTGACCTGATGGAGATTGACCTGGAGACTCATAAAGAGGAAGCGATGAAACCCGCCCACATGCTGGCGAAGACAGGTGACGCGATGCCAGGTTTCGGTATTGTCGCGGCGGTGTTGGGCGTGGTCATCACCATGCAGGCGATTAACGGTCCGCCCGAGCAGATTGGTCACAAGGTCGCGGCGGCGCTGGTAGGCACGTTCCTGGGCGTGCTGTTGGCGTATGGTGTCTTCCAGCCGTTGTCGCAGGCGGTAGAGGCGCGCGTGCAGGCAGAGGAGGAGTATTTGCAGTGCATTCGCCATGCGCTCCTCTCTTTCGCGCGCGGCGAGTCTCCCATCACCTGCGTGGAGTTTGCCCGTCGGCAAATCCCGCCCGCGTATCGCCCCAGCTTCCGCGAGATGGAAGAGAGCGTGAAGGGCACAGGGCGTCAGGCTGCTGCAGCATAGGAGGTGCCCCATGGCAAGCAGCGACAAGGGCGGCGACATCCGTATTGTTAAGAAGAAACACGGCGGTCACGGACATCACGGCGGCGCGTGGAAGGTGGCTTACGCCGACTTCGTGACTGCCATGATGGCGTTTTTCCTCGTGATGTGGATTGTCGGTTTGAGCCAGAACATCAAAGAGGCGATTGCTGCTTACTTCAAGGACCCGGTGGGCTTTATGAAGGCGGTAAGCGAGGGCAAGCTGGCGTTCAGCATCGCGCCCGACGGTGGCGTGGCGAAAGCCTCGGAGAAAGAGCTGCCTCCGCCGGGAGAAGCCTCCGAGAAGCAGCGGATGGAAGCGGCGAAGAAACAGATAGAACAGGTGATCGAGCGGATGCCCGAGTTTCAGCAGCTGAAGCCCTATGTGCAAATCAAGATTGTGGATGAGGGGTTGCGCGTCGAGCTTCTCGAGAGTTCCGAGTCGGTATTCTTCATGACAGGCAGCGCCGAGCTCAACCCGAAAGCGAAGCAGATGCTCGGTCTAATGGCGAAGTATCTGGCGAAGCTGCCCAACCGTATCATCATTGAGGGGCATACCGACAGCCGTCCGTTCGCACGCGGGGGCATGACCAACTGGGAGCTGTCGGTCAACCGAGCGAACAGCGCACGGCGCGTGCTGGAGGCAAGTGGCTTGCGCAAGGGACAGATTTATGAGGTGCGCGGATACGCCGACAACAAGCTGCGTGTGCCCAACGACCCGTACCACTACTCAAACCGCCGCATCAGTCTGCTCATCGCGTATGACAAAGAGCTCAAGTAGCTTGCGTGATTGACTCTGCACTCCGACGGGTGCTATAATAGGGTGACTGCTTGAGCACACGGGTAAAACTCCGTGCTACTCACCAGCTAGCAGGCGAAACGGAGGTTCATCCGCAGTGAACGTTCTCAGCCTACGGCGCGTGCTGTTCGGTGGTGTTCTTCTGGTGCTGGCTTTTCTGGGAGGCTGGTGGTTGCGCCAGCAGATGGCAGCGCTACCTATCGCAAGTGCCCACCCTAGCGCTCGTCTCTCCTCGCTGGAGGAGTATTCTCCCCAGCAGGACACTCCCACACCATCGGCGGCGAGCGAGAACATCTCTCCGATTAGCATGGACCTGATGCAGCTGTTCTACAGCGTGTACAAATATGTGGAGAAGCAGCACGTTGAATACACCCCCGAACTGGCGAAACCGATGGCTTATGGTGCCGTGCGCGCCATGCTGCAATCACTAAACGACCCGAACACCCGTTTCCTAGACCCAGAGGAGGCACGCCTCTGGCAGGAGGCAGCGAAAGGCACTTACTATGGCATCGGTGCTGTCATGACAGTGGTGCGCAAGGTGACAGAGGACGTAGAGCGCCGCGAGCTGACAGTGGTTGCCCCCCTACCTGGTAGCCCTGCGGAGAAGGCAGGCTTGCAGCCTGGAGACGTGATTAGCGAGATCGACGGCAGATGGGTCATCGCGTACGACCCCTTCTTGCAGGTGCGTCGCTCCGGGGCACGCGGTAGCGAGCTGGTGAAAGCACTGGAAGAGGCACGCAAGCGCGTGGTAGCGGGTTTGGACCTGCGTAAGGCTCTGGGCATGCTGACCAACAAAGACCAGCCTCCAATGACGCTGACGGTGCGACGAGGCAACACGACACTGAAGGTGAAGGTGAACCCGAGTGTGCTACGGGTGGAGCCAGTTACCTACCGACTGATGGCGGATGGTTTAGGATACCTGCGCATTGCGCAGTTTCACGCAGAAACACCGGAAGCGCTACGACGGGCACTCGCAGGACTGGGGAACGGGCTGCGTGGGCTGGTGATTGACCTGCGCAACAACCCGGGTGGCTCGCTGGAGTCGGCCTCGCAAGTGGCAGCGATGCTGGTGAAAAGCCCTACGCTGGCGCTGATGGAGACCCGGCAAGGAGAGACCAAGCGTCGACAACCAGTCACCATCAACGCAAACCCGCGTGTCAAGGCGCCCATTGTCGTACTGGTGAACCGCGGCACGGCAAACGTCGCAGAAGTGCTGGCGGTTGCCCTGCGTGATAAGGCCAACGCCAGACTGGTCGGTGAGCGTACCTTCGGCGATGGGCTGATACAAACGTTCATCCCCCTGTCGGACGGTTCAGCGCTCACACTCACCACCGGCAAACTGTTGACGCTCAGCGGGGGTGACTTCCACGCGAAAGGGGTCTATCCCACTGTGGCGGTACCAACCGCCCAGCGGTTAGGGCAGGACCTAGCGCTGGAGCGAGCAGTGGGGTTACTTTCGGCGCGCACGACGACAAGGCGAGCATCTTAGAAAGGGAAGAGGCGATGCGGATGCGACGGCTCTCGGTTTCGGGAATTATTCCCCTGTTGACGACGCTGGCTTTCATTGCTGGCTTCTTCTACCAAGACATGCAGGCGGGCAGTCTGCGTCGCGCACTGCATGCTGCCCAGACACTACCCCAACGGGTGAGCCTTGTCCTGCAGACGGAGCAAGACTCCCAACAGGGACACCTTTGGCCTGTTGGGTTGTATTGGGATGCCCTCTCGCACGTGCGTACTCGCTACTACCAGCCCGTCAACGAGAAGCAGTTGACCTATGCCGCGATACGCGGTATGCTCGCCGCTTTGCATGACCCGTACACCCGCTTCATGGACCCCAACGAGTATCGCAGTATGCAGGAGGACACGCGGGGGGACTTCTTTGGTATCGGCGCGCAGCTTCAGGAGAAAGAGGGACAGATTGTCATCTACCGCCCCATCGAGGGAAGCCCCGCCGACAAGGCAGGAGTGAAAGCAGGCGACGTCATCGTGGAAGTCGACCGCAAGCCTGTTGCGGGGATGCGCGTGGACGAAGTGGTGAAGAAGATACGCGGCCCGCGCGGTACCAAGGTGGAGCTGACCCTGAAGCGCAAAGGCGAATCCAAACTGCTGCACATCACCATCGTGCGCGACCTGATTACCTCCCCAGTGGCTTATGCCTACATGGAAGATGAGAAGCTGGGCATCGGGCGCGTGCGGCTCGAGCAGTTCAACGAGAAGAGCGACCAGCTGCTGGTGCAGAAGGTGCGCGAGCTCGAGGCGAAGGGATTGCGTGCTCTCATCCTCGACCTGCGCTACAACCCCGGCGGACTGCTCAACATGGCAGTGGACGTCGCTAGTCGGTTTATCGACAACGGGGTCGTGGTGCTGGTGCAGGAGAAGAACGGACAGATTACTCGTCTGTATGCAGAGCGGGGACGTGCGCTGAAGCCCTACCCGTTGGTAGTGCTAGTGAACGAGTGGAGCGCCAGCGCCTCGGAAATCGTAGCGGGCGCCATCCGTGACCACAAGCGTGGTATTATCATCGGCGAGACCACCTTCGGCAAGGGTCTGGTGCAGACCATCTTCCAGCTGCAGGACAACTCGGCGGTCGCCATCACCACAGCGAAGTATCTTACGCCTAGCGGGTACGACCTCAACCGCAAGGTGGACGCGGAGGGCAAAGAGGTGCGCCGAGGGGGCATCGAGCCCGATATCGTCGTCAAGCAGAGCGAGGAGATGACCGATATCGAAGACCGTGCCCACGACCTGCAGCTGCAGAAGGCGGTAGAGTACCTGCGCGAGCAGCTCACTGCCGCTCAGGTCGCCTCTTCTCGTTAGGGCGATGGCCTCGCGAAAACGCTCTTCTAGGCGACGAACACGCAGCGCTGGACGCTGGATATGGGTGCTGCTTCAGCTAACGATACTGGTAGTCGGGACGCTAGCGGTAGCAGTCTATGTTTCGCGCTGGCTGCCACCAACCTCCGCTCCAGAGCGCTCTCCTCGAGCGGCAAACGTTCCCCAGCAAAAGCCTAGGGAGCCTCGTCCACACTCCGACTCCATCTCGCCGAAGAAGCCCCCTGCGGTCTCGACGGCAGAGGCAGAATCCGTACAACCACCGCAGGAGATACCCCCTTCGGACAACGTTGAGACCGTCCCGACGCCTCCCCCCCTACGAGTGACATCCAAAGAGGTGGAGGTGGGGTCCCCCTCGGAGAAGCTAGTGGCTTTGACCTTCGATGCAGGGAGCTCCGCCCAGCCAGTGCCCGCCATCCTGCAGGCGCTAGCACAACATGGTGTACGCTCCACCTTCTTCTTAACGGGGCAGTGGATCGAGCGTCATCCCCATGCCGCCCGCCAGATTGCTGAGGCAGGACACGAGCTGGGCAATCACTCGTGGTCGCATCCTCCGTTCACCTCGTTGACCGACGAGCAGATTCGGGAACAGCTGCGTCGCACGGAGGAGATTGCCCAGCGAGTGTGTGGACGCTCGACAAAACCGCTCTTCCGCCCCCCCTTCGGCGACCGCGATGAGAGGGTACGCTCCATCGTGGCGGAGGAGGGATACCTCACCATCTATTGGACAATTGACAGCTGGGACAGCGTGAAACGGGACATCACCCCACAGGAGATTATCGCTCGAGTAATGCGCCGGATGCGCCCCGGAGCGATTGTGCTGATGCACTGCGGGAGCGAAGCGACAGCTCAGGCATTGCCACAGTTGCTGCAGGCGCTAGAGGCACAGGGCTATCGCGCAGTGACGGTCAGCGAGCTGTTGCGTTCTGACGGGCAAGCGCCCCAAGCAGCATCATCTCTCAGGGCAAGTCAGGGCAACTGAGCCGTGTAGCCGACAAGCGTTGGGACGAAGAGCAGGCTGAAGCCATTACGACAAAAGGTGTCTGTGATGTGGGGTTCCCTATACTTTCGCCACACCGCCCTGCGAGAACCCTCAGAAAACAGCCTTTAGGGCAAGCGGGTATAATTCGAGCGGAGCGTCCCCCCTCAGGGAGGACTCCGTCCTGCGATGGAGAGAGCAAGGCGAGATAACGGAGACGAAGCGATGAACAACAAGCCTCTGGTTGCCGTGGCGATGAGCGGCGGCGTAGACAGTTCGGTGGCGGCGGCGCTGCTGGTGAAGCAGG
Source organism: bacterium (assembly GCA_025057335.1). Lineage (GTDB taxonomy): Bacteria > Armatimonadota > HRBIN16 > HRBIN16 > HRBIN16 > HRBIN16. The sequence goes on from JANWXG010000050.1 coordinate 8,772, forward strand.
GCTACGAGGTGGTAGGCATCACGCTGCAAATCTGGCAGGAGAGCCAGACGGACCCGCGCCACAGCGGATGCTGCTCGCTGGGGGCGGTGGTAGATGCGCGCCGAGTGGCGAAGATGCTGGGGATACCCCACTATGTGCTCAACTTTCGCCAGCAGTTCGCGCAAACGGTTATCGCCGACTTCATTGAGGAGTATCGGCGGGGGCGTACGCCCAATCCCTGCGTGCAGTGCAACCGCTACGTCAAGTTCGACGCCTTCCTGCAGAAAGCGGACGAGCTGGGGGCGGAGTTCATCGCAACAGGGCACTACGCACGCATCCAGCTAGACGAGAAGAGCGGGCGCTGGCTGCTGCTGAAGGCGGTCAACCGCGAGAAGGACCAGTCGTATGTGCTGTTTCCGATGACACAGGAGCAGCTGGCGCGTACGCTGTTTCCGCTGGGGGAGCTGCCCAGCAAGAGCGAGACGCGTGCGCTGGCAAGGGAGCTGGGGTTGCCCGTCGCGGACAAGCCCGACAGCCAGGAGATTTGTTTTGTAGCGGAAGCAGGGGGCTACCGCGCCTTCCTGCAGAGCCGCGTGCCCGACACGGTGCGTCCGGGCGAGATTCGCGACGTGCACGGCAACGTGCTGGGCAGGCATCCGGGCGTCGCCTTCTTCACCATCGGACAGCGGCGGGGGCTGGGGCTGTCAGGGCATCAGGAACCGCTGTATGTGGTGGACATCGACGCACAGAACAACGTGGTGGTGGTCGGTCCGGAGCGGTTCCTGTACTGTCGCCGGTTCTTGGTGGAGCGGGTCAACTGGATTGCGCTAGACCGCCTGACGAAGCCCCTTGCGGTGCAGGCGCGGATTCGTTACAATATGCCTGAGGCGCCCGCGATGCTCTTCCCCGTGGGCGAGCCGAACTGCGTGGAGGTGGAGTTCGAGACGCCTCAGCGGGCGATCACGCCAGGTCAGGCGGCGGTGTTCTACCGCGGTGACGTGGTAGTGGGTGGTGGCACGATTCGCCAACGGCTGGAGTAGGGGGATGGAGGGGCTCATTCAATTTGGCGTGCTGGTGCTGGTGGTGCTGGCGATTGTGGCAGTGGCGCTGCTGATTCCTGTGCTGCTCCGCCTGCGTCGAACCGTGACTGAGGCGGAGCGCACGATAGTGGAGCTGCGCGGTCAGGCGCTACCCGCCTTGCAAGAGCTTCCCCCTACGATTCAGCAGCTGAACCGTGTGCTGGAGTCCACCGACACCATCCTCAATGAGACGCGCACCGCGCTGATGCCGGCGGTGAGGGACGCGGGAGCGACGTTGAGCGACGAGGTTATCCCCGCCGCGCGCGAGGCGCTAGTCACAGTGCGGCATCTGCTGAAGGTGTCGCAAAGTCTTGTGGAGAAGATTGAGCGTATCGAACGGGTGCTGTCTGTGGTCGATACAGTGACACGCCCGCAGAAAGTGGCTCAGGCGGTGAAGTCGGTGGCGAGCTCGCCCCTATCGCGCCCGAGTGTGTGGATCGAGGCGCTGCGGAAGGGCTATGCGGTGCTGAAGGGCGAGCAACCGAGCGAAACGCCGAAGCCGTCTGAGGTGTCCAAAAACACAGAGAAAGTCACTTTGGGGGAAACATCGGGAGCACAGAGAGGAGGAGAGAACCATGTCGAACAATGAGGAACGCAGTGTCCTGTTGAGCGTGCTAGCAGGTATTGGCATTGGCGCGATTGTGGGGGCAGTCGTAGCACTCTTGCTGGCGCCCAAGTCAGGTCAGGAGACGCGCGAGGACCTGGCGAAGGCAGTAGAGAAGCTGAAGGAGAGCGTCTCGGAGCTCTCGCATCGCATCAAGCCCGCCTTAGAGACGGTCGCCTCCACAATACGCCAGAAGACGGAAAGCGGAGAACAGGTCGCCGAGGCGGGGGAGCATGCCCCGGAGCAGGCGCAGGCATAGCGATTCTTCTTCTACTACTCGCCCGCCCGCCCCTCGGGCGGGCGATGTCACTGCTTTACTGAGCGAAACGCAGTCTGACCTCCCTTCCCTCTTACCTCCGCGCCTGCGCCTATGGGCGGGAATAGGCACGCTCGCGCTGCTGGCGGTTGCGCTGTACTACGTCGCTGATGTGCTTGTACCTTTCGTCATCGCGTTCGCCATCGCAGGTATCCTCGAAGGACAACTGCAGGCGTTAGAGCGGCGTGGCTACTCACGCCGCGCCGCCACTGTACTGGTCTTTCTGCTGTTCCTGATGGTGGTTACGGCTCTGTTGCTGTATATCGTGCCTGTGATTATCTCCCAGCTGCAGGGGCTAGTGCAGGAGCTGCCTCGCTACATCCGGGGCGCGAACAACTGGTTTCAGGAGGAGTTTCAGCCCTTCCTCCAGCGACACCACGATACCATCCAGCGCCTGAACCTGCCCGAAGACCCACAGGTGCTGATCGACCGCTACTCCGAACAGTTCAACCGCTACGTGACCTCCTGGATGAGCAACTTGTTGCAGTACGTGAGCGGACTGCTGGGCAAGCTGCTCTGGCTAGTGATTATCCCCATCATCACCTTTTTCGTGATGGTAGACCTGCCGCGCATGCGTCGTCGGGTAATGGATATGGTGCCTGAGCACTCGCGCCAGTCGGTGGGGATGCTGCTGGGGGCGCTGGGGGTCGTATGGCGCGGCTATCTAAAGGGGTTGACCACCGTCGCCCTGCTTTACGGTGCAACGATGGCGGTGTTGTTCACCGTGCTGGGGGTGCGTTACAGTGTGGTGTTAGGGGTGCTGGCGGGGCTGTTGTATCTGGTGCCGTATCTGGGCGCGCTGCTGATTGCGCTCACCTCGGGGATGGTCGCCTTCTTTGGGGGAAGCGAGGGCGTGCTATGGAGCTATACAGTGGCGCCGCTGTCGTGGCAGTATACGCTGCTGGTGGTGGGAGTCGCGATGGTGGTCAACACTCTGTTCGACCAGTTGCTGGTGCCCCGTATCGTGGGCGGTTCAGTGGGGCTGCATCCGATTGCCAGCCTGTTTGCGCTGTTTGTGGGCGCAAAGCTGTTTGGCGTATGGGGCATGTTGCTGGCGATGCCAGTAGCGGCGAGCCTGTGGATTGTGTTGCTAGCGCTGTTCCCCTCCTTACGCCCGAAGATGAAGGAGGAGGGACGTTCCGATACGAAGGAGGGGACAACGAGCGGGCACGACAGCCTTCCGTAGAATACTTGCGGAGAGAAGGCGTCATATCGTAAAACAGGCGAAGCAGGCGTTTGCCCCAGAGGGATGCGCTCCGTCGCGTCCATCAGGGTCATGCGGAGGTCTCCGCAAATTGGAGAGACGCGCTCCGTCGCGTCCACTCCGCCTGGCGATGAATATCACAGCGGAGGGTCTCAAGAGATGCTTCGCCTGCGGCTCAGCATGACAGGGAAGACGGCTCGGCGGGAGCCTCGCCCTCCAAACATTCGGATTGGAGGGCGAACCTCCCGGTGAGCCGAACGGAAAAATCGTGATGGTCACGACGGAGCGTGACCCTCAAAATGATTGCCCCCTGGAGGGACGCGCTCCGTCGCGTCCACTGAGGTCACGACGGAGCGTGCCCCTCCAGAGGAAAGGAAGGTGTCATACCATGAAACAGGCGAATTACACGGCTTTAGACTATCCAGTGGAGATTCGCCGCCTCCCTGAGGAGGAGGGTGGAGGCTACCTCGCCTGCATTCCGGTGCTAGGGCGATGGACAGTGCAAGCGGCCGGCGATACCGTTGAAGAGGCACTGGAGCTGCTGGAAGAGGTCAAAGAGGCGGTTTTTGCCCATCTGCGGGAGCAAGGTATTGCCGTTCCCGCGCCTCCTCCTCTCGAGGAGCTTTGACGGCACCGGGGCAAGATGGTGCTGGTCAGGTGAGGGGGCTACGCCGTGTAGGTCGCGATGGGCGTCTTATGGAAGTGCACCATGAGCCAGCGTCCGTCCTCACGTACGAACACGCGCGTCTCGTTAGTGGTGGAGAACACGATGCTTCCCTCTCCAGAACGGGTGACCACCAGAGTGTAGGCAGCAATCGCCACGTTGCCATACAGCTGGATGCGCGGGTTGACGATATCTAGCCGATACTGCGAGGTGGGCGGACGCACCACCTTTTGCTGGCGCATGTAGTGCAGGTGAAAATCCAGCGAGTCGATGCGCATGGGTGTCTCTGCCTCAAAGGAGGAGACGTCATCTGCCACCAGTTCGCGGTAGGTATCGATGTCCTGGCAGTAGATGGCGTGCAGCAGCCTTTCCAGAGTTTCCATCAATTCGCGCTGTCGTCGGCTCATCGGTCACCTCCACACTGGGCGCGGTGACGCAGGTAGTGGTCTACCAGCACCAGCGCCATCATCGCCTCCACGAGGGGCACGGCGCGAGGCAGCACGCAGGGGTCGTGCCTGCCCTTCGCTTGCAAGACTGCAGGCTCGCCGCGCACGTTCACTGTCTCCTGCGGTCGCATGATGGTAGCAGTGGGCTTGAACGCCACTCGAATCAGGATGTTCTCGCCGTTGGTGATTCCGCCCTGCACGCCACCCGAATGGTTAGTGCGCGTGCGTATCCTGCCTTCCCCATCCGCGTAGAAGGGGTCGTTGTGCTGCGAGCCGGTGAGGTCGGTTCCCGCAAAGCCCGAGCCGATTT
>JANWXG010000051.1 GCA_025057335.1 bacterium
TGTGCGGTGTGATGCTGCCCGGCTTCGCCAACACCATCCCACGCTCCACTTCCTTCCTGTCCACACCGCGCAGCAACACCCCCGCGTTGTCCCCAGCCTGTATCTGATCCAACGTCTTGCGGAACATCTCCAACGACGTCGCTACCGTCGTGCGTGACTCCGCACGTAAGCCCACTATCTCTACCTGCTCCCCAACGCGCAATACCCCGCGCTCCACACGACCCGTCACCACCGTGCCACGACCCGTAATCGTGAACACGTCCTCTATCGGCATCAAAAACGGCTTGTCTACGTCCCGCTGAGGAGTGGGAATGTAACTGTCCACCGCCTCTATCAACTGCCAAATCTTCTGCACCCACGGGTCGTCCCGCTTCACCTCCGACGCCTCTATCACCTTGAGCGCACTGCCACTAACCACCGGCACCTCGTCCCCAGGAAAACCATACTTGCTCAGCAACTCCCGAACCTCCAACTCCACCAACTCCAGCAGTTCGGGGTCGTCTACCATGTCCTCCTTGTTCAAAAACACCACAATATACGGCACCCCCACCTGACGCGCCAGCAAAATGTGCTCCCGCGTCTGAGGCATCGGTCCATCCGCCGCCGACACCACCAAAATCGCCCCGTCCATCTGCGCCGCGCCTGTAATCATGTTCTTGATGTAGTCGGCGTGACCCGGACAGTCCACGTGCGCATAGTGGCGATGGGGCGTCTGATATTCCGCATGGTAAATGTTGATGGTCACGCCCCGCTCGCGCTCCTCCGGAGCGGAGTCGATGCGCTCATAGGGCTGGTATTCGGCTAAACCCTCCGCTGCCAGCACCCGCGTGATGGCAGCCGTCAAAGTGGTCTTGCCGTGGTCTACGTGACCAATCGTGCCGATGTTGACGTGTGGCTTCGTGCGCTCAAATCGCTGCTTCGCCATTTTCGCTAAACCTCCATACCATTGCTCTGCGTGTTTTGGAAGAGAGGGGGCATTGCCCCCTCAGCTTACAGGTTGACCAGCTGCTTGCCCTGCGCTCGCGTAATCAGCTCCTGCGCGATATTGGCGGGCACTTCCTCATAGTGCGAGGGCTGCATGACGTAGGTGGCTCTTCCCTGCGTCAACGAGCGCAGGGCGGTAGCGTAGCCGAACATCTCTGCTAGCGGCACATGCGCGCGGATGATTTGCGTACCGCTGGGACCAGGCTCGATACCCTCGATGCGCCCACGACGCGAGTTCAGGTCGCCAATCACGTCGCCCAGGAACTGCTCTGGAGTCACCACTTCCACTGACATGATGGGCTCCTTGATGGTCGGGTTTGCCTTCTGCATGGCGGCTTTGAACGCCATAGAGCCGGCAATCTTGAACGCCATCTCGGAGGAGTCCACCTCGTGATACGAGCCGTCCACGACAGCCACGCGTACGTCCACGACGGGATAGCCCGCGATGACGCCCGTGTCCATCGCCTCGCGGACGCCCGCCTCTACCGCGGGGATGAACTCCTTGGGGATGACTCCGCCGACGATCTTGTTCACGAACTCGAAGCCCTGCCCAGCGGCGAGAGGCTCTATCTCCAGGATACAGTGCCCGTACTGACCGCGCCCACCAGTCTGACGTACGTAGCGTCCCTCGCCTCGCGCCGCCTGACGGATAGCTTCTCGATACGCTACCTGCGGGCGACCGATGTTCGCCTCCACCTTGAACTCGCGCATGAGGCGGTCGACGATAATCTCGAGGTGCAGTTCGCCCATGCCCGAGATGATGGTTTGCCCCGTCTCCGGGTCGGTGCTGATACGGAAGGTGGGGTCCTCCACCGCCAGCCTGCTGAGCGCGATGCCCAGCTTGTCCTGGTCTGCTTTAGTTTTGGGCTCGATAGCCACCGAGATGACGGGGTCGGGGAACTGCATCGCCTCGAGGACGATGGGAGCATTTTCGTCGCAGAGGGTGTCGCCGGTGGTGGTCTCATTCAAGCCGACTGCCGCCGCGATCTCTCCGGCGTATACTACCTCTACATCCTCCCGATGGTTAGCGTGCATGCGCACGATACGCCCGATGCGTTCTTTCTTCCCTTTGGAGGCATTGTAGACGGTGGAGCCTTTGGTGAGGGTGCCGGAGTAGACGCGGAAGTAGGTGAGCTTGCCCACGAACGGGTCGGACATAATCTTAAAGGCGAGCGCCGTAAAGGGCTCGTTGTCCGAGGGGTAACGGGCTTCGGGTGCCCCCGTACGGGGATTGGTGCCCTTCACCGCGCCGATGTCTATGGGCGAGGGCAGGTAGTCCACGATGGCGTCCAGCAGGGGCTGCACGCCCTTGTTCTTGAAAGAGGAACCACACGTCACAGGCACAACCCGGTTCTGCAGTGTGCCCTGACGCAAAGCGCGTTTGATCTCTTCAGGCGTGATGGGTTCCCCTTCCAAGTACTTCTCCATGATGGTGTCGTCGATATCGGCGACCGCTTCTAGCAACACCTCGCGCCAGTGCGACGCGAGCTCGTGCAACTCAGTCGGGATGTCCACATATTCGTATTCCTTGCCGAGATCGTCCTTGTAGACGATGGCGCGCATCTGCACGAGGTCGATAATGCCCCGAAAGTCGCTCTCTGCCCCGATGGGCAGCTGGATGGGCACCGCGTTGGCGTCGAGTCGCTCCTTCATGCGCTGCACCACGCGGTAGAAGTCCGCTCCCAATCGGTCCATCTTGTTGACGTATGCAATGCGGGGCACGTGGTAGCGATTCGCCTGACGCCATACTGTTTCCGACTGGGGCTGCACGCCGCCCACCGCGCAGAAGATGGCGACCACCCCATCGAGCACGCGCAGCGACCGCTCCACCTCGACGGTGAAGTCCACGTGACCGGGGGTATCGATGATGTTGATGCGATGCCCCTTCCAGAAGCAGGTGGTTGCCGCCGAGGTGATGGTGATACCTCGCTCCTGCTCCTGTTCCATCCAGTCCATCGTCGCGGCGCCGTCGTCCACCTCACCGATTCGGTGGATACGTCCTGTGTAGTACAGGATGCGCTCGGTGGTGGTGGTCTTGCCTGCGTCGATGTGCGCAGCGATACCGATATTGCGTGTCTGTTCCAGTGTGTACTCGCGTGCCATAGTCGTTTCTACTGTCCCTCCTGGTACTGCACCTGCAGCCCGCGTGCTCACCCCCAGCGTTCGGCGTTGGTGTTACCAGCGGTAGTGGGCGAACGCCTTGTTGGCTTCCGCCATACGATGCGTGTCTTCGCGCTTCTTCACGGCAGCGCCTTGGTTGTTCGCCGCATCGATTAGCTCCGCGGCGAGTTTCTCGATCATGGTACGCCCGCCACGTTTGCGCGCCGAGAGCACCAGCCAGCGGATACCCAGCGAGACCCGTCGCTCGGGACGCACCTCCATCGGCACCTGGTAGGTTGCGCCTCCCACTCGCCGCGGGCGCACCTCCAACACGGGCATCACGTTTTTCAGCGCCTGATGGAACACTTCCAACGGGTTGCGCTTCGTGCGCTCCCCGACAATCTCCATCGCCTTGTAGAAAATCTTTTCAGCGACGCTCTTCTTACCACACATCATCAGACGGTTGATGAACCGCTGCACCAACACATCATTATACACCGGGTCTGGCGGTATCACACGGCGCGGAGCCGGTCCCTTTCTGGGCATCTCTCGTTCCCCCCTCTACCTCACTTCGGTCGCTTGGTACCGTACTTAGAACGTCCCTTCTTGCGGTTCTGTGTGCCCGCAGCGTCTAAGGTGCCTCGGATGACGTGGTAGCGCACGCCCGGCAGGTCTTTCACGCGCCCGCCGCGCACCAGCACCACCGAGTGCTCCTGCAGGTTGTGCCCGATGCCCGGGATGTAAGCGGTAACTTCAACGCCGTTGCTCAGGCGCACACGCGCTACCTTGCGCAGCGCCGAGTTGGGCTTCTTCGGCGTCATCGTACGCACTACCAGGCACACTCCGCGCTTTTGCGGGCATCCCCGCAGCGCAGGGCTCTTGCTCTTCTTGCGGATGGGATGCCGTCCCTTGCGCACCAACTGGTTAAATGTCGGCATGTTTTCCCTTTTCCTCCGTTATTGCCTCTTCGCGAAACACAGCCCCTCCGCCACACACGAAGGCGAAGGGGCTGTTCCTCCTGTCTCACATGCTATGTCGCATCCCGTACGCTACGGGAAAAGTGACTGAGCGTTTCTGGCGCCCTCTCGCCTCCTTTGCTCCGTGTCTGGTCTATTCCGTCATCTTCCGCCTGCGGCGGAAGCCATTTCTCGGGGGTGGCTTACCCAACCGAAGTATTATACTGGAAAGTGCGCTGAATGTCAACCTTTTTGCGCCCTTTCCTGCAACTACTCCTCTCCAAAGCCGAGCGGGTTGATGTCTTCCTCATCGGGAGGAGCGACCTCGGTACCCTCATCCAGGTCGAAGGGGACGTTCTCCAGGTCTTCCTCCTCCGAGGCGAGGTCATCCTCCTCGAAGATGGATTCCTCTTCGGGGAGCAACACCTCCCCCGCCTCGACTGCGGGGATGTCCCCACGCTCAATGATTTCGGGCAGCGGCGGCTCGATCTCGCGATAGAGCACAGGGTCGTACGCCTCCTGGGGGATTTCGGCGCCTTCCGCCAGCGGCTGCGGCTGCAGCTCGCGGTAGGCGGCGTAGCCTGTGCCCGCCGGGATGAGCCGTCCGATGATGACGTTCTCCTTCAGCCCTACTAGGTCGTCCTTCTTGCCGCGCACTGCCGCCTCGGTCAGCACGTGAGTAGTGCGCTCGAACGACGATGCCGACAAGAAGCTCTCTGTGGTGAGCGCAGCCTCAGTGATGCTCTGCAACACCCACTCGGCGGTGGCTTCGCGCCCGCCCTGCCGACGCACGCGCTCGTTCTCCGCCTCGAAGATGAACTTGTCCACGATGCTGCCAGGCAGGAAGCGGGTATCGCCAGGGTCGACAACCCGCCGCTTTTTGAGCATCTGGCGCACGATAATCTCGATGTGTTTATCGTGGATATCTACACCTTGCTGCTTATACACTTTCTGGATTTCCTGCACCAGATACTCTTGCACCGCGCGCACGCCCTTGAGCTTGAGCAGCTCGCGCGGCTGCAGCAAGCCTTCGGTGAGGGCGTCTCCCGGTTCCACTGTATCTCCCACCTTGACCTTCAGCTCACCGCGTCCTGGCACGGGGTATACCTTCACCACCTGAATCTCGCTGATACCTGCCTCCAGCAGGCGGCTCAGATGGTCGGGCGTGATTTTCTCCCCTGCACGCACGAGTACCGCGTCGGGGTCTCCTTCCGGCAGGGAGGGGTCGAGCACGTCTGTCGCTGCCACCTCATCCAGCACTCCCTCTCCGTTCTCGCGCACAGTGACAGGCACATGCAAGATGACCTGTCGCATCAGCTCGCGGCTTTCGATGGCAGCGACCACGCCTGCATGCTCCGACATGATGGCGCGCCCCTTCAGCGCCTCAGTCGCCATGAAGAGGTCAATCACGCGCGGCAGGCTACCGGTCGGGGTAATGTAGGTGTCCATCAGCTCGCGGAACTGCTTGGCGCTGATGGGCAAGCCTTCCTCGCCCCCTTCGCCTTCCTGCTCAGCTTGTGCGCGGCGACGCTCCTCGTAGCGCCCCACGTCGCGGCGCAGCTCCTCCAGCAGCTGCAGGCGCGTGTTAAACGACTGCTTACCTCCCGTAATGTAGGTCGCGGCGACGCCACCCGTGTGGAACGTGCGCATGGTCAGCTGGGTGCCCGGCTCGCCGATGGACTGCGCGGCGATGATACCGACCGCGGTGCCGATTTCCACCAGCTTGCCCGTTGCCATATCGCGCCCATAGCACTTGGCGCACACGCCGCGATGGTGCTCGCACGTAAGCGGAGAGCGCACGAACACGCCGCGCTCACGCATCAGGCGGAAGTGCTCCAGCGCTTGCAGGTCGGTCACCTGACCAGCGAGGTTGTCCAAGTCGCTGAGGATGGCATCGATGCGTTGTGCTGCCTCATCGGTGATGAGCTCGCCCGCCTGTGCCAGCAGCTCGCCCGTGATGGGGTCGCGGATGTCCTCCAGCGCGGTGCGCGCACGGATGCGCTCTGCCACCGTCTCCACCAGGCTAGAGAGGTCTTCCACAGGCTTGATGTAGATGCCGTTGGTAGTGCCGCAGTCGTAGGCGCGCACGATGACGTCCTGTGCTGCATCCACGAGGCGGCGCGTGAGATACCCGGCGTCCGCAGTGCGCAGTGCCGTGTCGGACATCCCCTTGCGCGCGCCGTGCGTGGACACGAAGTACTCCAGCACGGACAAGCCCTCGTGGAAGTTGGACTTGATGGGCAGTTCCTCCATCAGGTTGCCGCGCGAGTCGGCGAACAGACCGCGCATCCCTGCCAGCTGCGACAGCTGCTTGGTGGAGCCGCGCGCCCCTGAGTTGGTGATGATGTACAGCGGGTTGAAGCGGTCAATGGAGTTGACAATCGCTTCGCCGATATCGCTGCTTGCCTTTTGCCACGCTTGGATGACGCGCTGCTTGCGCTCGCCCAGCGTTAGCTGACCACGCCGATACTGCTGGTTGAGGCGCTCGACGGCACGCATCGTCTCCGCCAGTATCTCGTCACGCTCCTTCGGGCTCTCCATATCGGTGATGGCGATGGTCGTGCCCGACGAGGTCGCGTAACGGAAGCCGATGTCCTTCATATCATCGAGCAGCTTGACAGTGCGCTCCTGCCCGTGCAGGCGGAAGCAGGCGATAATCAGGCTCGCCAGCGCCTTCTTGTCCATTACCATGTTCAGGTATTCATCGGTGTAAGCGATGCCTTCGGGCAGGATTTCATGGAAGATGAGGCGCCCCACAGTGGTTTCCACCACCTCGCGCTTGCCGTTGCGCTCGAGGCGTACTAGGATAGGGTCGTGTAGACTGATGAGACCCTGCTCCAGCGCATAACGCGCCTCATCGGGGTCGCGGAAGGGAATCCAGCGTGTCTCGCCGTTGATTCGTATCTGCTCGATTCCGCGCGGCGGCTGCTCCTTGGCGATGGTGAGGTAGTAAGCGCCCAGTACGATGTCCTGCGTGGGCGCGACGATGGCGCGTCCGTCCGCAGGCGAGAACAGGTTCTGCGTGGAGAGCATAAGCACGCGCGCCTCCGCCTGCGCCAGCGGACTCAGCGGCACGTGCACCGCCATCTGGTCGCCGTCGAAGTCCGCGTTGTACGCCGGGCACACCAGCGGGTGAATCTGTATCGCCTTGCCGTCCACCAGCACAGGCTCAAACGCCTGAATACCCAGACGGTGCAGCGTGGGAGCGCGGTTGAGCAACACGGGATGCTCGTGGATGACGGCGTCCAGGGCGTCCCAGACCTCGTCGCGCATCCGCTCGATGAGGCGCTTGGCGGTCTTGATGTTGGCAGCGACCTCGCTGTTCACCAGCTGCTTCATCACGAAGGGCTTGAACAGCTCCAGCGCCATCTCCTTAGGCAGACCGCACTGGTGCAGCTTCAGGTTGGGACCGACCACAATGACCGAGCGTCCCGAGTAGTCCACGCGCTTGCCCAGCAGGTTCTTGCGGAAGCGCCCTTCCTTGCCCTTGAGCATGTCCGAGAGCGACTTGAGCGGGCGTCCGTTCGTGCCCACGACAGGGCGCGCGCGCCGTCCGTTGTCGATGAGGGCGTCCACCGCCTCCTGTAGTAGTCGCTTCTCATGGTTGACGATGCTCTCTGGCGCACGGATTTCGATAATCTTCTTCAGGCGGTTGTTTCGGTTGATGATGCGCCGATACAGGTCGTTCAGGTCGGAGGTGGCAAACCGTCCGCCGTCCAGCTGCACCATCGGGCGCAGCTCGGGCGGCAACACGGGAATGCATTCCAGAACCATCCATTCGGGACGGTTCTTGGAGTTGATAAATGCCTCCACGATCTCCAGCCGCTTAATGGCACGGATGCGCGCCTGCCCCTGTGTGTTCTGAATCTCCTGACGCAGTTCACGTGCCAGCGCCTCCAGGTCGATCTCCTTGAGCAGGTCGCGGATAGCAGCACCGCCCATGCCTGCCTTGACCAGCCCCGTGTAGTCCTTCCCCGTGTGGCGAGACACCTGATACAGCAGGCGCTCGATGGCGCGCCACTCCTCGTCGTTGATGAGCATACGCTTCTCGATGCGCTCTAGGCAGGCGTTGCTATTGGGGCGCGACAGCGCTTCGTTCAGCTCGGTGATGCGTGCCTCCGCCTCCTCGTACTCCTGCTGGATGCGCCGCTCCAGATACTCACGCTTCTCCTTGATGGTGGCTTCGTCCCAGGGGTGGGAGCTGCCCGGTCCATGCTCGCGCAGTTGCTTGTTGAACTCGCGGCGCATGCGCGCCACCTCTTCCTCCGCCTCCTTGCGGATGCGCGCCTCGATCTCACGCAAGGCGTCGCGGATGTTATCCAGCTCTTGGTTGATGGTGGCGCGGTCCACGTAGGTCACGATGTAGGAAGCGAAGTAGATGACCTTCTCTAACAGGCGCGCGGACATATCTAGAATCAACGCCAGCGGCGAAGGCATCGCCTTCAGATACCAGATATGGCATACGGGCGACGCCAGCTCGATATGCCCCATACGGCTGCGGCGCACCCGCGCGCGTGTGACCTCTACGCCACAGCGGTCGCAGATGGTGCCTTTGTACTTCATCTTGCGATAACGACCGCAGTGGCACTCCCAGTCCTTGACCGGGCCGAAGATGCGCTCGCAGAACAGCCCATCCCGCTCCGGCTTAAACGTGCGGTAGTTGATGGTCTCGGGCTTCTTCACCTCCCCGTGCGACCACGAGCGGATGTCGTCGGGAGAGGCGATGCTGATACGAATCTTACTGAAGGAGCCAGCGTCTGTCATCGTGTGTTGCCACCTCCTGCTGATGCCTGCGGGTGATGCGAGCGACGCGGACGTGCGCCGTCATCATCATCCTCGTCTCTGAGGCTCACTTCCTCGTTCTTGTCGTTATAGAGTGTGACTTTCAGCCCGAGGCTTTGCAGCTCTTTGACGAGTATCTTGAACGACTCGGGGATACCGGGCTCCATCATCGGCTCGCCCTTCACGATGGCTTCGTATATCTTCACACGCCCGACCACGTCGTCCGACTTGATGGTGAGCAGCTCCTGCAGGGTGTAGGCAGCACCGTATGCCTCCAGCGCCCACACCTCCATCTCGCCGAAGCGCTGCCCACCGAACTGCGCCTTGCCGCCCAGCGGTTGCTGAGTCACCAGCGAGTACGGACCAGTCGAGCGAGCGTGGATTTTGTCGTCCACCAGGTGCGCCAGCTTCATCATGTAGATGTAGCCCACCGTGACCGGGTTGTCGAACGGCTCACCTGTCAAACCGTCGCGCACCCAGCACTTGCCTGTGCGCTCGTCGATACCGCACCGCTGCCACGTGTTAGCGCGGATGCGCTCGATGATGCGCTCAATCATCTCGGGCGGAGCGGGCTGCAGCAGCGGCGCAGGCAGTTTCGACTCATCCACGTTCTTCGCCTTGTTGCGTTGCAGCTCCGTCACCGCCTCTTCGCTCATGAACAGCGGAGAGATGAGTGGCGGCGCGTTCACCGCGCTGGCGATAGGTTCCACCTGATACAGGGGCATTTGGCTCAGCTTCGCCCGAATCTCCTCCAGCATCTCTTCCGCCGTCTGCTCATCGTGGAACTGCATGTTCAATCCCAAATCGACGTTCACGTAGTTCTGCAGCACCATGCGGCGCACATGCTTCGCCATGCGCTCCAGTTCGGCGAGGATGTCCTCCTCGCGCGTGCGCGAGAAGGCAGGCTTCTCGTAGGACGTGCCGAAGTAGTGCCCCGCCCAGCCGAGATGAGTCTCCTTAATCTGTCCGATGTTCATGCGCGAGGGCACGCCCAGCGGGTTCAGCACAATGTCCACTGGAGTACCGTCGGGCAGGAAAGGCATATCCTCTTCGGGCAGTATCTTGGAGATAACGCCCTTGTTGCCGTGACGCCCTGCCATCTTGTCGCCTTCCATAATCTTGCGTTTCTGCGCCACATATACGCGCACCAGCATGTTCACGCCCGGCGGCAGGTCGTCGGCGGAAATACGCTCCAACTCGCCCCGGCAACGCTCGCACTCCGGCTTGTCCTCAGGGCGTTTGCTAAAGTAGTGGATGTGCCCACATTCCTTGCAGCGGTAACGGAAGCGAGAGAAGACCTTGACGTCGATGACCTTGCCCTTCTCGCCGTGCGGCAGGCGCAGCGACACGTCGCGCGTCTCCTCCGCCTTCTTACCGAAGATGGCGATGATGAGTCGCTCCTCCGCACTCAGTTCGCTCTGCCCTTTCGGTTGTACCTTGCCCACGAGGATGTCCTCGGGCTGCACCTGCGCGCCGATGCGGATGATACCGTGTTCATCTAGGTCTTTCAGCGCGTCCTCGCCCACGTTGGGGATGTCGCGCGTAATCTCCTCAGGCCCCAGCTTCGTGTCGCGCGCCTCTACCTCGTAGCGCTCGATATGGATGGAGCTGTACACGTCGTCGCGCACCAAGCGCTGCGAGATGAGGATAGCGTCCTCGTAGTTGTATCCCCCCCAGGGCACGAAGCACACTAACACATTCTTGCCCAGCGCCAGCTCGCCATGGTCTGAGCAGGGGCCGTCTGCAATCACCTGACCTGCACGCACGCGGTCGCCCCGATTCACGATGGGCTTCTGCGTGATACAGGTAGACTGGTTAGACTGCATCGTGTTGAGCAACGGGTAGATATCCAGGTCGCCGTCTTCAGTGCGCACCACTATCTCCTCAGCAGTCACCTTGGTCACGACGCCGTTGCGCCGCGCAATCACCAAGGCGCCCGAGTCCATGGCAGCGCGTCGCTCTAGCCCGGTCTTGACGATGGGCGCGGACGAGCGCAGCAGAGGCACCGCCTGTTTCTGCATGTTCGCCCCCATCAGGGCACGCGCCGCGTCGTCGCTCTCCAAGAACGGGATGAGCGCTGTCGCCACCGACACCAGCTGTACCGGCGACACGTCCATCAGCTCTACCTCTTCACGCCGAATCACAGGGTAGCGGTTCGCCTCGTTGGCGCGGTGGCGTACCTGTACGAACTCCTCGGCAATAGTGCCGTCCTCTAGGAGAGGCGTATCGCCGGGCGCGATGCGATAGTGTTCCTCCTCCTCGGCGGTAAGATATACAATCTCATTGGTGGCTTTACCGTTTACCACCTTGCGGTAAGGCGTCTCGATGAATCCAAACTCGTTGACGCGCGCATAGGTTGCTAGTTGACTAATTAGCCCGATGTTCGGACCCTCTGGTGTCTCGATAGGACAGATGCGTCCGTAGTGGCTATCGTGCACATCGCGCACTTCCAACGTGGCAGACTGTCGGGTGAGACCGCCTGGTCCCAATGCGCTAAGGCGTCGCTTGTGCGTCAGCTCGCTCAACGGGTTGGTCTGGTCCATGAACTGCGACAGCTGGCTAGAGCCGAAGAAGGACTTAATCGCCGCAGCGACGGGCTTGATAGCTAGAATGACCTGCGGCATAATCTGTTCGGGGTCCATGCTGGTCATGCGCTCTTTGGCGACCTTCTCCATGCGCAGGAAGCCGTTGCGCAGCTGGCTCTGCAGCAGCTCGCCGACGGCACGCACACGCTTGTTCTTCAGGTGGTCGATTTCATCTACCTCGCCCTCGTTACGTTCCAGCTTGAGCAGGTATTCGATAATCGCCACGAAGTCCTCTTTGGTCACCGTGCGCACGTCCAGCGGTAGGTTCAGCCCCAACTTCTTGTTCAGTTTGTAGCGCCCGACGCGCGCCAGATCGTAGCGACGGTTGTCGTACAGTTGTGCGCTAATGAGCGCCCGCGCGCCCTCCTCGGTCACAGGGTCGCCGGGGCGCAGCTTGCGATAGATGTCCATGAGCGCCTCGCGCTTGTCGTGGGTGGGGTCGTGCTCCAAAGTCGCCATCAGAATCGAGGGCACCTCGAACACCTCGATCTCAGGTAAACCCAACCCCTCGATACGGCGCGCTACCTCGGCGTCAATCCGATGGAACGCCCGGATGAGTGGCTTGCGCCCGCGAGGCTCCATGATGTCGGTGGTAGTCCATTTGTTCTCCAGCTGCTCGCGCGTGGGGTTCTGCAGACGAACGCGCGTACCGAACAGTAGAAGCAGGTCCTCGTCAGTGCTCGTCGGCGAGCTGACCGCGACCTCCATCTCCTTCACGCTTTCGGGCACGTCGGGGTTCTGCAGGAACTGTTCGGTAATGCGCTCCCCGACTTGGAGCAGTATCTCGCCTGTTTCGGGGTGCACCAGGGGCTGAGGCACGACGCGCGGCGACCGAGAGAAGTAGCCCTGTATGCGCGCTGAACGCGCAGCAGAGCCGTTGCGACCATCCGCCCCCGCGCCCTCCTCTTCCACAACGAGACCTTCATAGCGTCGGTTCAGCGCGTCGCGTACTTTCATATAGCGCGGGAGACACGCTTCGGGGAAGTTCTCCAACGCGCGCAAGAAGGTGGTGATGGGCAAGGCTCGCCCCTGCCCAACACGCATCGTGACCACATCGTTAGCGCCCGTGTCAATCTCAATCCAGGGACCCTCGTTGGGAATAACCTTCGCTCCGAAAATGTTCTTGTTGCTCAGGTAGGTCTCGAGCCACTGCCCTGTTGGGGTGCCCTTGCGGAAAATCTTATCGAAGACGTTCTCAAAGTAGACTCCTGGCGAGCGCAAAATCTGGCTGACCACCACGCGCTCGCGCCCGTTGATGATGAAAGTACCCTTGTCGGTCATCAACGGTAGGTCGCCGAGGTAGACCTCGGACTCCTGCATCTCCGCAGGCGCGCCGCCTTCGATTCGCCCATAGCGCACATGTACGCGGATGGGCGCCTCAAAGGTCATGTCGCGGTCGCGACACTCCTCAATGCTGTACTTGGGCTCGCCTAGCGTGAAGTCCAGCAGCTCCACAAACTGCTGCCCCGTGAAGTCGTAGATGGGCGAGAAGTTCCGGAACAGCTCTAGGAGACCTTCTTCCAAAAACCATTTGTAAGATTCCAGCTGTACAGAGACGAGGTTGGGAAGTTCGACAGGTTGAGAGGTACGGCTTGGCGAGTGTTGCATGGTCTTCAATTCGGGTACCCTCCTGCGCTCACACACGAATTAATAGTATGGCACAATCTGAACCGTTTGTCAACCCTTCGAGGAGAGTGTTTGAAAAATCACCATCGGAGGGGGATGTTACTGCACCGCGACAAGGCTATGCTACCTGTAAAATAAAACTTCTAGAGGATATGGACGCAACGGAGCGCGTCCCTCCAAGCCATCTCTGGAGGGTCATGCTCCGTCATGACCCTGTATTGTGGACGCGACAGAGCGCGTCCCTCCAAGCCCTCTCTGGAGGGTCACGCTCCGTCGTGACCATGACGGCGGACGCGACGGAG
>JANWXG010000052.1 GCA_025057335.1 bacterium
ACCTGCACCGCCCACTCGACAGGCGCACGCACAAACCGATTGCGCAGACCTTCCCTTTCCCCTTGCTGCGGCGGCGAGAAGGGGTTTTGCAAACATTCCTGTCTCCTCTCCTCGACGCGCTCATCGGTCAGCTGGGCAGAGTAGAGATAGCCTAGGGGGTCTATGTCCAGCGTGAAAACCGCCCTTTGCCCCGACGTGTGGCGCAGGAAAAAGCGCACGTGCGCGGCGGAAGCTCGCCGACGGAGCATGTAGGGGGCTGCCATGAACGCCTCCTCTACCGTCCACTGCTGTGCGGAGGTGGTAGCGGCAGGAGCTGGAGCCTGCTCCTGTGGCAGCGCGACTTGCACCCCGCGACGGCGCAGCTCGAACAGCGCCTGCTTCACCGCCCGCCTCAGCGCGCCCGTCACCCCAGCCTGAGCTACCAGATACGTCAGCACGCCCGCATAGTCGGGCTGAGTCCCCATCCACTGCGCTGCCGTGACCTGCTCCTCTGGCGGAAGCGCCAGCAACTGTTGCGCTGCTTCTGCTACACGCGGGTCATGCACGTCCAGCACGCCTTGCGCAGGTTGCAGTAAGCTCAGTGTGGACTCTTCCAGGGCAGCGACAACGGCCTGCCTCTTGTGCTTCGCCATCCGTGAAAGTCATTTCCTCCCCTGTTGGTTGCTTCATATTTTCGCATCACACAGGCGGGTTCCTACCTGCTACCCTGCAGTATACGTGAGAACGCTTCGTGCCGGCACTTCTACGGTCTCCGTAGTCTTCACCTCCTGCAACTGGGCAAGATCATGCTGAGCAGAAGTGATGTGTGCTGTCAGCTGTCTGAAGGCATTGTCCACACTCCATTGAATCCGCGCCGACACATTGCTGAGGTTAACAATCACACAAATCAGTCGCGGTCTCTGTGCCTGTGTATAGGCAGAGATGAGCAGGCTCTCGTCCAACTCGGATGGCTCAGCGTGTACGCGCACTGCCCCTGGACGGATAAAGCGACTGAAATTACCCAGAACCCACAGCGTCTTGGAGGGGAGGATATTTTGCTCGCCTGTGCGCCGATAGTCGGTGTAGATGAGCCCATCTTTGTAGTCGTATGGTGATACAGCGAGCCACCAGTGCCAGGCTGAAGCGTTTGCCACGGTCAGGTCGTAGTGGATTACCCGTGCCACGCGCAGCGCTGTATCGATGCCCACATCGCGATGATGCTCCATCACGCAGTATTCTGTCTGCCAGTACTGGGCGCCTGGGGCGTAGCGATCGATGTTCTCGCGTACTGTACGCCGCAGGTCTTTCAACAGGCGCAGGCTGGAATCGGTCCAGTAGGAATGAGCGCTGATGCGATTGCCTACGCGCCGGCGCATTTCGGGGTCGCCAAGCAGGTCGCGAATATACTGACCGTACATGCCCCAGCCCTTCGAGCGGTTGCCGTGTGTGTAGGCTGCGCTGGGGTCGTCTTCTCGTGCCCAGCGCCGGTAGAACTCATCATCCAGCAGCGATATCAGGTCGCCTGCTTCAGGTACTACAATCTCAGTCGCTAATCGACGCGAGCGAATCTCCCTATGCAGTGCAACAATAACCCGCTTCAGGTCGTCGTTGTTGTAGCGGCAACCTTCCTGACCACCTTCCCAGTCCCAGTTCGGTTCATTCACCGGGCTGACGTAGTGGAAAGGCAGCCCCTTTCCCGCAAAATGTTGTAACACATCGGCCAGGAAGCGGGCAAAGTGCTCTTCGTAGCCTGGCTTCAGATTGGTGGAGCCAGAGCGGCTATCGCAATGGGCGTGTCCGTTTTTAGTCATCCACACAGGTGGGCTATATACACAAGCAAGGAAGCGTTCTACCCCGCGCTTTCTGGCGGCGCGCAGAAACCATTGCTGCCCTGCATGTTTGTTCCAGTCGTAATCGGCGTTTTCTGCAACCTTGAATACCTCGGCACCGCGCCAGGGGTCCCACAGCTGGTCAGTATAAGCGCCGCCGGCGCCGATGTTGAACCGCCACAGCGAGAGCCCAATCCCCTTTTCCCGCGAGAAGAGCAGGTCAGCAAGCAGGTTCTTGTTTGCCTCCGTCCACTCTCTGCCGATAGGGTCTATTGTCCAGGTGCCCGAGGCTCCGAAGTGCTCGATGCGCTGGTAGCGTCTTCGTGTATCTATTCGCACGGTGCAGGTCGTCATCTTGTGCTCCCTCGGCAAAAATTGGCTAAAATATTTTAGCAAACCCCTTGACAAAAGCGCAAGATAGAGTTATAATGTTGCTAAAGTATTTTAGCAACGGGAAGAACAATGTCCTCCTTATCTCGGCGGAAAAGACGATCTACACTCGATGAGGTAGCCAGGCGGGCAGGAGTCTCCCGCACGACTGCCTCGCTTGTGCTGAGCGGTAAAGCGACAACGCATCGCATTTCGGAGGAGACCTATCGTCGCGTTCAGGAGGCGGCGCAAGCGCTGGACTACAGCCCGAACTTGCTGGTGCGTTCGCTGCAGCGTGGGCGCACGCATGTGCTCTCTTTCTTCAACGCCTTCCGCTTACGCGCGGTGAACGACCTGTATATGGACAGATTGTCTACTGCCGTCGAGCGGGCGGCGGGAAAACTCGGCTACGATGTGCTGGTGCATTGCGACTTCAGCCGACCACCTGAGGAGACCTATCGTTTCCTGAATGGTGGGCGTGCCGACGGGTTGCTGCTGTTTGCTCCGCTACCCGACGACCCTTTGCTGCCTCTGTTGAGGCGGTCGCGTTTGCCCGTAGTGCTGCTGAACGCGCGAGACTGCGAAGGGACACTACCGTCAGTCCGCGACGATGTGGAGAGCGGGATGAGGCAGGTGGCGGAGACGCTGGTGGCGCTGGGGCATCGGCGTATTGCGGCTGTGATCGAGGAAGGAAGTGACTTCCGCGATGCGGTGCCGCGCGTCCGCCTGTTGCAGCGATATTTACGAGAGCTGGGGGGCGACCTGCCTGAGCACTGCATTCATAGCTACTGGAGTGAAAGGAGGCAGGTGCTAGACCATCTTCTGAGCGAGCCTCATCCCCCCACTGCCGTTTTCTGCTGGCGCGACTGGCTAGCGTATCGCCTGCTGGAAGATTGCGACCGCCTGGGCGTAGAAGTGCCCTCGCAGCTATCGGTATTGGGTTACGATGGGCTACACTGGCCCGCCACCACACGTCATGTGGCAGCCTCGGTGCATGTTGACCTCAATGCGCTGGCGGAAGCAGCGGTCTACCTGCTGCACCAGTATATCGTCGGCGAACGCGAAGACACCGCCGACATCGCGATACCCGTGCAGCTCCACTTTGGAACGACGCTGGATGCTGCACCAGCATCCAGCCGAATATAAACATCACGACAAGGAGGGAGCAACGATGCTGGTTTCAACGACACGGCGGACGCGAGCCTTCACCCTGATTGAGCTGCTCGTTGTCATCGCCATCATCGCCATTCTGGCGGCGATCCTGTTCCCTGTGTTCGCGCAGGCGCGAGAGAAGGCACGCTCGACCACCTGTCTGTCCAACATGAAACAGATTATGCTGGGCGAGCTGATGTACATCCAGGACTTCGACGAGGTCCACAGCTGGACGTGGGGATGGCATCCCACCTGGGTGCCCTGGCACCAGCAGATTCACCCTTACGTCAAAAACCAACAGATATGGCGATGCCCAGATGACGCTTGGGCGCGTGGGCAAGATGCCACCGACAACACCAAACCTGCAATCCCTGTGACCTACAGTCAGAACTTCCGCTGGCCTGAGTCCGGCTGGGGCTGGGGCGCTGACTCCTATAGCTTCCGTATGTCTCCTGCAGGCGCCGCCGAGTCGACCATCGTCAATCCTGCCACGACCATCTTCATGGCGGAGCGTCCCAACTGGTATCACCAGTGGAGCGTCGGCTGGGCAACAGAGGTGTTCTGGGACTACAACGAGTTCAACATGCAGGGCGGTGGAGCCACTATCCACTCGCTGGGCAGCAACTATGCCATGTGCGATGGGCATGTGAAGTGGATGCGTCGTGACCAAACAACACGCCCTGTCGGCAACCAGACCTCTGACCCCGCACGGCGTGACCCGCCCAACGGCCCCTGGCCCAATGGCATGTGGGACAAACGGCAGTAGAGGTGAGGTGGCTCCCCGTGAGGCGAGAGGTCAGTCCCACAATCGTGATTGCGCTGGTGGCTGTCGTAGTGGCGCTCATCGTAGGAGCCTACTACTACCTCAGCGCACCACGCACGCCTAGAGGGGTAAAGTATACGCCGGGCGTGCCGCCATGGGTGGAGCAAGGCAGTTCGTATAAGCCGACGCCAGATTACCCGCCAGCGGCACCTGCCCGGCAGTGAGAGACGGTAGGGTAATCTTCGTTTCTTGACGGCTAAAGCCATCTCCTACGGTGTTAGGGGATAGAATGGCTTTAGCCGTCGTTGCCAAGGATGCCTGATTCGCTACCAGTACGCTCGCCTTCATCATCACCATGCACCGCGACAAACGGTACCGCCTCGCGTAGGGAAAATCCCTTGCGCTCACGAAATGAGAAGTGCATTGCACATTCCGAGGAGGCTGTGAAGATGGCAGCGTTTCGCATTGCCTTACAAACCTATACCGTGCGCGAGGAGATGGCGCGAGACTTCAAGGGAACTCTGCAGAAGATAGCCGAGATGGGATACCCCGCAGTGCAACTTTCCGACACAGGCGGAATGAGCATCGAGGAGGCGCGGAACTTTTTGGAGAGCCTCGGCTTGACGGTGTTCGGCGGACACTTTGGTCTCGAGCAGTTAGAAAAAAATCTGGATAGCGTGCTGCAACTAGCACGCGGGCTGGACATGGAGTATATCGTCGTGCCCTGGTTGGCTGAGGAGCTGCGCCGAGATGCCGACGGCTGGAAAGGCGTGGCGCAGCGCATGAACGCCATCGGGCAAAAGGTCGTGGACGCTGGTTTCGTCTTCGGCTACCACAACCACTCGTTCGAGTTCCAGCGCTTTGACGGCAAGTATGGGTTGGACATCCTGATGGAGAACACCGACCCCCAGCTGGTGCAGCTGGAGTTGGACACGTACTGGGTCAAGCATGGAGGCGAGGACCCCGCTGAATACATCCGCAAGTACGCTGGGCGTGTGCCCCTACTTCACCTGAAGGATATGGCGCAGGACGGCAGCTTTGCCGAGGTGGGGCACGGCATCCTGGATTGGGACAGCATTTTCCAGGCAGCGGAAGAGGCAGGGGTCAAGTGGGCAGCAGTGGAGCAAGACACCTGCCAGCGCCCACCTTTGGAAAGTGCTCGGCTCAGTCTAGAGTTTCTGAAGTCGAAGGGGTTGCTGTAACCACATCTGGTGAAGCGCGCTCCGTCATGTCCAGAGGAGGTATGACGGAGCGCGGCGCTCCAAGGTGGTTTGCCCCACGAGCAGGATACGCTCTACTGTGTCCGTGATGAAGGGCTTTGCAGAGGAGGTCACCATCTGCAGCCACACGAGCCATTTCAGATTGTTCACCTCCTTCCGAATTGCATAGGAAACAGCTCCTGCAGCGGAGGGGACAGGCGCTGTGCCCCTCTGGGGATGGTCGGCAGGGTAGAGAGCGAGTTCCCCCAAGAAGGCAGTGGGATGCCCACCTATTTCAAAGGGGGGCTATGTTCAAAACGGACGTGCTAGCGTAGGTTCTTCCGATCCGTGCAAGCGGATTTGGCTCTCATCGTAGCCTCAGACTCTGCCGAGATAGCCATGCGTTGAACCGAACTCCCCTGTCACCACAGTGTTCCAAACACCCTTCCCCCTTGTTGACACCTCACGGGCACTGGAGGTAAACTGTTGTATGGAACCGAGCCGCTTTTCAAGGAGATGACCCGTGAGTCTGCTAGAAACTGTGCGTTCGCCTGCTGACCTTTCCTCGTTCAGCCGGGAGCAGCTGCGTCAGCTCGCGGCGGAAATCCGGGAGACTATTATTCAGACTCTTTCGCGCGTCGGGGGACACCTGGCATCCAATCTGGGCACTGTGGAGCTCACCATTGCGCTGCACGCAGTCTGGCAAATGCCCAAGGACAAGATTATCTGGGACACGGGGCACCAGGCGTATGCGCACAAGTTGCTGACTGGCAGGCTGGAGCGGTTCGATACCATACGGCAATATGGGGGTATCAGCGGCTTCCTGCGCCGCGAGGAGAGCGAGTATGACGTGTGGGGCGCGGGACACGCGGGCACGGCGATTTCAGCGGCGCTGGGCTTCGCTAAGGCGCGCGACCTGCGCGGCAGCGACGAGCGGATAGTCGCCGTCGTAGGAGACGCGGCGCTAACCGCAGGCATGGCGCTGGAAGCTCTCAACAACGCCGCTGAAGTGAACACCGACTTGACCGTAGTGCTCAACGACAACGAGATGTCCATCGCCGAAAACGTCGGCGCGCTGGCGACCTTCCTCTCGCGCCTGCGTGCGCAGCCCTGGTACCAGCGCGTGGAGCATCGCGCCAAGGAGATGCTGGAGGGGCTGCCCGGTAAGGCGCGCGTGTTGGCGAAACACGCTCGCGGTCTCAAACACGGTATCACGCACATCATCGCCCCCGAGAACACGGGCGCCATCTTTGAGGAGATGGGATTTGAGTACATCGGTCCGTTGGACGGGCATGATATCGACCTGCTCATCGATGTTTTCTCCCACGCGCGCGACCTGAAGGGACCCGTGCTCATCCACGTGATCACGGTCAAAGGCAAGGGCTATGAGTTCTCGGAGGCGGACGCACGCAAGTATCACGGCGTCACGCCCTTCTGTATCCACGATGGCAAGATGGAGAAGAAGGCGGACGCGCCCACCTACACGCAGGTGTTCGCGGAGGAGCTGGTGCGTCTCGCCGAGGAAGACCCCCGTATCGTGGGCATTACCGCCGCGATGCCCGATGGCACGGGGTTGGTAAAGCTGCAGGAGCGGTTCCCTGACCGCTATTTCGACGTGGGCATTGCGGAACAACACGCGGTGACCTTCGCAGCGGGGCTAGCTGCCGAGGGGATGATTCCCGTTGCTGCCATCTACTCTACCTTCCTGCAGCGCGCCTTTGACCAGGTGCTGCACGATGTGGCGATTCAGAACCTGCACGTGGTGCTAGCGATGGACCGGGGCGGGCTGGTGGGCGACGACGGAGCCACGCATCACGGCGTGTTCGACCTCTCCTACCTGCGCCTGATACCGAACGTGGTGCTGATGGCGCCGAAGGACGGCGAGGAGCTGCGCGCTATGCTGCGCTTCGCGGTAGGATACCACGGTCCGATTGCCCTACGCTATCCGCGAGGGGCAGTGCCCGATATCGACTGGGGCGTGCCCCCAAGCCCTATCGAGCTGGGCAAAGCAGAGGTGCTGCGCGACGGGGAGGATGTGGTCCTCTTTGCGGTCGGCTCGATGGTCGCCCCGGCGTTCACCGCAGTGCAGCAGCTGCAGCAGGAGGGCATCTCGGCGGCGCTGGTAAACGCCCGATTCATCAAGCCGCTGGACCGCGAGACCATCCTGCGCTTTGCGCATCGCGTGCCTCGCTTCGTGCTGGTAGAGGAGAACACGGTGTGCGGCGGGTTCGGCTCGGCGGTGCTGGAGCTGCTAGCGCATGAAGGCGTCACGGGCGTGCAGGTCAAGCATCTGGGCGTGCCTGACCAGTTCATCGAGCACGGTTCGGTGAACATCCTGCGTCGCCTGGTGGGTCTGTCAGCGGAGCACATTGCGGAGGCGGCACGGGCGCTGTGCGCAGCGCACTCCAGAACGCCAGTGGCGCTGGCGGACTGAGCCAGTGAAAGGAGGCGCTCATGAAAGGGCTCAACATCTACCTGACGATCGGTCTCATCTTGCTCACGGCGTCGGTGGTGGGATGGATCGTGCTGCTGCTGGCGCAGTTTGCCCACTGGCTCACGCGCATCGCAGGGGTGGTCAGCATCCCGTTCCTGTTGTACGGCTTCTACGTGCAGCTACGTGGCACTCCTCGGGAGCTTCCCCGAGATGAGAAGGGGATGCTGGAGGAGTAGCGGGCTACCCTTGCTCTAGTTGATACAGCTCTTGCAACGCCTGTGCAAGGGCGCGCGTCTCCTGTTGTATCCCCGAAAGGCGCTCGTAGAGAGAGTGGGTGTCTACTTGTTCGGGTTGGAGAGGAAACGTCTTCAACCGCGTGAGCGATTCGTGCAGGGCGCCAAACATCTGCAGTACCAGCTCCTGCAGGGCATCCACTCGCTGCAGGTAGAGAGACACCTGTTGCCGTGCCTGAATGCGCTCGTCCAGCAGTCTCAGGCTGTCCTCTATCGCCCGTCGCGCGACGGGGTCTTCGCTCTGCTCCAGTTTCGCCTGCAGGCGCTGCCGCGATTCGTTCAGAGAGGTCAACGCAGGAGAAGCCAGCTGTTGTCGGTAGCCCTCCAGCTGCAGTGCGCAATCCAGAAGCCCGTTCGCCTGCTCGAGGAGGCTGCGTAGAAACGACTCGTCGAGGTGACGCGACTCCATCAGGTCGAGCAGCAATTGCAGGTAGGCGCGTTGCGCCCCCCTTTCACCGCTCTTACGCAATAGCCCCGTGAGCGCACGGTTCCAGCGTTCCGCAAGCACCTGTTGCCACGCCCTTTCCAAGTAGAGTAGCGCGCCGACAGTGGCGCCCACGCTGGCAAGCAACAGGACAGCGCTCAGTGCATCTTGATAACGCAGGAAAGCCATCAGGAAGAAGACCAGTGTCGAGCCGAAGAAGAGGGCAAAACAGCTTGCCTGCATGTCCAGAGGCTCGGTGTCCCCGTGAGAGACCTCTGTTTTGCTGACGAGTGCACGGATATGGGGGTGAAGCTGTTTTAGCCACCATAACGTTCTCATTGCGTCCTCCCGGGCTGACGGCTGTTCTTCCTTGGGGAAGGCGCCCTTTCACACTGTAGACCGTCCAACTTCCTGCAACTCCTGCAACGCCTGCTCGATAGCCCTGGTCTCGCTCCGCACTTCGGTGAGGCGCCTGTACAGCGCTCCCACATCCACCTCCTCCAGAGAGCAAGGAAGCATCGCCGACCGAACAAGCGACTCACGCAGGCTGTCCAAAGTCTGCAAGATGAGCTCCTGTAGCGCAGCGGCGCGTTGCAGGTGTGCCTCTATCTGCTCGCGCTGTTGCAGTCGCTCTCGCAGTATCTGTAGGCTCTGCTGTAGCGCATCGCGTGCGACGGGGTCAGTGGTCTCGCGCAGTCGCTCGCGCAAGCGGTGCAGGTCGTCTTCCGAAGCGGTTCCTGCCATCCCCCTCAGGCGGTGTTCGTACTCTCCTAATTGTAGCAGCTGGTCTAGCAGGGCGTTCGCCTGAGACAACAGGTCACGGGCGGCGCTCTCCGAAATCGTCTCTGCGTCCGCCAGCGCCAGCAGCAGCTGCACGTATGACCGCTCGCCCGCGCTCAGGGGCATGGACGCGACCAGATGCTCCAGCACGTGCGGCAGGGAGGCTGCCGCCGCACGTTGCATAAGGTAGAACACAACACTTCCCATCAGGATGAAAAGAATCAGTGTAGTCACAAAGCCCACCACATGCGAAGGCACCTTGGTGCTGCTCGCAGAGAAGAAGATCAAACCGACCACCAAGGTCACCGCGGCAACGTTAGCAATCGGGGCATATCTGCTGTGCGTTGGGAGCCACGCTGTCTCGACGAGGCTCATCTGTTCTTGGATATGCTCGTGTATCCACTCTCGGCGCAGGCGCATCGGTTCACCCTCCTGGCAGGGCGCGTGCGCTCAGCACCTCCTGTGCCGCGCTCTCGATGGCGCTTGCCTCCTGCCGCAGCTCCAGCAGGCGCTGGCGCAAATGCTCCACATCCAGCCCACTCATCCCCTCCGGCGCCAGCTTCAGGCGAGCCAGTGACTCGCGCAGGCTTTTGAGAGTCTGCAGAATCAGCTCCAGATGCGCCTCCATGCGCTGTGTGTAGATGGAGAGGGTCTGCCGATTTTTCAGGCGTTGTTCAAGTAGCTGCAGGCTCTCCTGCAACGCGGCGCGCGCCTCGTCGTCCTCCGTCTCCTGGAGGCGGTGACGCAGTCGGTCGCGTTCCTCCTCGGTAGCAGTGCCCATCGCCTCGCGCAGCGCGTTCGCTTGCTCCTGCAGGTCGTAGTAGGTATCCAGCAGCTCTTTCAGCTCGCACAGGATTTGCTTCGCCGTCTCCTCTTGCAGGGCGGGATGCTCGCTCAGGGCAAGCAGCGTGTCTACGTATGCCTGTTCCCCCTCGTCCAGACGCAGCAGGGGCAGCAGGCGGCGGATGTCGTCGGGGGAGAAGGGCGCACGCGAGCGCACCAGCTTGTAGCCGTAGGCGAGGATGCCCGCCGACACCGCCGTGGTCAGCACTATCGCCTGCGAATCGGCGACCTCGGGCGACATCGCGGCGATGACGCCGCCGAGGGTTGCCCCCACGACCGTCGCGCCTATCACCACGAACGAAGAGCAGCCGGCTCGCCCCGACTGCGTATCCAGCAGGCGGTAAATCTCCTCGTGTATCAGGTCGTCGCCCAGGCGCAAGCCTGTTCACCTCTTGCCAACCATACGCTGCTGTACCTCGCGACAGAACTCACCTCGTTTTTCGCTGGATGCGAAGATACTGGGGGAAGCTCTGTTCCTGCTCGGCATGACGAACTACACAAAGAGCGCGCCACCGAGATTCTACCAAAAAACCGACGGCACGAATAGATTTCTCGTGGAATGCCGCCGAAAGCCCTTTGTAGATGCCCAAACATGACCCTGCACGCACTTGGGGCGACGTGCCTTCCAGAGCGTGGCGCAGGCAGGAGGCAGCGACTGTGCGCAGAATCGAAGAAGGGTGAAAACCCTGTGGAGAGGAGGGAATTGGCAATGGCGCGACCAGTCACACTGTTTACTGGGCAGTGGGCAGACCTCCCGCTGGAGGTAATGGCACAGAAAGCCAAAGAGTTCGGCTACGACGGCATCGAGCTCGCCTGCTGGGGCGACCACTTTGAGGTGGACAAGGCGCTGTCGCAGGATGGCTACGTGGAATCGCGCTGGGAGATACTGAGCAAATATGGATTGAAATGCTTCGCCATCAGCAACCACCTGGTAGGTCAGGCGGTGTGCGACCACATCGACGAGCGACACAAGGCGATTCTGCCTCCCTACGTGTGGGGCGACGGCAAGCCGGAGGGGGTGAAAGAGCGCGCCGCCGAAGAGATGAAAAACACGGCACGCGCCGCCCGCAAGCTCTTCAATGCAGCACCGCCCGAGGTGAAGGCGGAGCTGAAGCGCGTGGTGGTCAACGGCTTCACGGGTAGCTCCATCTGGCCCTACCTGTACTCCTTCCCGCCCAACCCGCCTGACCTGGTGGACAGGGGGTTCGCCGATTTCGCTGCGCGGTGGAAGCCCATCCTCGATGTGTTCGAACAGGAGGACGTCTACTTCGGGTTGGAAGTACACCCCACCGAGATCGCCTTCGACATCGTCACGGCGCAGCGGGCGATTGAGGCAGTGGGCGGTCACCGGCGCTTCGGCTTCAACTACGACCCGAGCCACCTAGGCTACCAGGGCGTGGACTACGTGGCGTTCATCCGCACCTTCCGCGACCGCATCTTCCACGTGCACATGAAGGACGTGTACTGGTCGTCCACGCCACGCCTGTCGGGCGTGTTCGGCGGGCATCTGAACTTCGGGCATCCCGAACGATACTGGGACTTCCGCTCGCTGGGACGCGGGTGTATCAACTTCGAAGAGATTATCCGCGCGCTGAACGAGATTGGCTACCAGGGACCGCTCTCCGTGGAGTGGGAGGACAGCGGCATGGACCGCGAGCACGGCGCGCGAGAGGCGTGCGCCTTCGTGAAGCGCATGGACTTCGAGCCGTCGCGCATCGCCTTCGATGCGGCGTTCGCCGAGAAGTAGTGTACTCTCTACGACCTCGCCCCTCCCCTCTCCCAAAGGGAGAGGGGAGCTGGGGGGGTGAGGGCAAAGGAGCGTGAAGGTGTTTTTCCTCGCAGGGTGGATAGGGATAGGGAGCATCCTGTTCATCCAGACAGGGGCAACTGCTCAGGAGGCGCAGCCTGCGATGAAAGCCAATGTGCCCGTGCAGCGCGTGTTCGGTCCCGAGCATCCGGGCGGACGCTACAAGCACGCCCCCTCCATCACGCAGCTCGCCAACGGCGACCTGTATCTGGTCTACTACGCCGGTTCAGACGAGTACGCCGACGACACCGCTGTCTACGGTGCGCGACTGCCTAAAGGAAGCCGTGAGTGGACGACTCCCGTACCGATTGCGGACACTCCCCATCGCGCTGAGGGCAACCCCGTCGTGTGGCAGGCGCCCGATGGGAAGGTGTGGTTGTTCTACGTGGTGCGGTATGGCGCCACCTGGAGCACCTCCATCATCCAGGCGAAAATTTCCACTGACGGCGCGAAGACGTGGTCGGACCCGATAGTGGTGAGCTTCACTCCCGGCATGATGGTGCGCAACAGACCGCTCGCCCTGCGCGATGGGGACATCCTACTGCCTGCCTACCATGAGGTGGGCGACGACCCCGAGTTCGTCTCGCCCGACACCTGCTCGCTGTTCTTCCGCTACGACGCTCGCAAGCACACGTGGACGGAGACGAACCGCATCCGCTCACGACTGGGCAACCTGCAGCCTGCTGTAGCCGCCCTCACGGAGGACTACCTCGTGTGCTACTGCCGCGCGGGAGGCAGCTATGAGGACGTGCCCGACCGACGCCTGGTGCGCGCCGAGTCGCGCGACGGCGGACGCACGTGGAGCGAGGGCAAGGAGACGGAGTTCCAGAACCCCAATGCCGCCGTGGAGTTCCTACGCCTGCGTAACGGACATCTGCTGCTCATCTACAACGACTCCACCGCCGTGCGCAACCCTCTCACAGCGGCGCTCTCCGTAGACGGCGACAAGAGCTACCCCTATCGCCTGAACCTGTTCGAGGGCGCGGACGCCTTCGCCTACCCCAGCGCGATACAAGCCGACGACGGCAAAATCCACCTGGTGTTCAGCGCACAGGAGCGAACGGTCATCTATCACGCGGTGTTTGAGGAGAAGGATATCCTGTCTGCAGCCTCTCCTGCAACCAGCGCACCCACTCGCTAACGCCCTCGCCCGTGCGACACGAGACGCGCAGGATAGGCATCTGCGGGTTGAGGCGGCGCACGTCGGTAGTGAACTGTCCCTCGTCGAAGTCCAGATAGGGTATCAGGTCGATCTTGGTCAGCACCGTCACGTGCGCCGTGCGGAACAGGGCGGGATATTTGGCGGGTTTGTCGTGCCCCTCGGCGGCGCTCACCACCGCCACACGATAGGT